>CAMYMP010000708.1:0-2228 GCA_947259435.1 uncultured Woeseiaceae bacterium | reverse complement strand
TAATGCAGTGTTGCACTTAATAGCAATGGCGCGAGAAGCGAACGTCGATCTCACGATCGACGACTTCACAGCTCTCGGCGCGGGAATACCGATGCTTGCGGACCTGAAGCCCAGTGGCAAGTATCTGATGTCCGAGCTGATCGAAATCGGCGGCATTCAGCCGCTAATGAAGCGCATGCTGGATCGCGGACTACTCCATGGCGACTGCATGACCGTTACCGGCAAGACACTCGCCGAGAATCTCGAGGGCGTCAAAGACTATCCGCCAGGTCAGGACATCATCCGTGACTTCGACAATCCCATCAAGGCCGACAGCCACCTGTCGATCCTCTATGGCAATCTCGCGCCCGAAGGCGCAGTAGCCAAGATCACGGGAAAGGAGGGCCTTCGGTTCGAGGGCAGCGCGCGCGTGTTCCATTCGGAAGAGCAGGCGCTGCAGGCGATTCTCGATGGCGACGTCAAGGCCGGTGACGTGGTCGTCATTCGCTACGAGGGGCCTAAAGGCGGTCCCGGGATGCGCGAGATGCTGAGCCCTACCGGTGCCATCATGGGCAAGGGGCTGGGCGCGGACGTTGCATTGATCACGGATGGCCGGTTTTCCGGCGGCAGCCACGGTTTCGTTGTCGGACACATATCGCCTGAAGCCGCCGTCGGCGGTCCGATAGCCTTGATCGAGGACGGCGATTCGATCGTGATCGATGCGGAATCCCGGCGGCTGCAACTCAAGGTTTCGGAGGAGGAGATGGCTCAGCGCAGGGCGAAGTGGCAGCGGCCCCCGTCAGAGATCAAGAGCGGCGCTCTGGCCAAGTACCGGGCCGAAGTGTCCTCGGCATCCAAGGGCGCGGTCACGATACCGCCGTCATGGGACGACTGAGCAGGTCGGCGCTCATGGCCGCTTCAGCCCAGTCAGGACCGCCGCCCGACGAACACCACGACTGGACTTCCGCCCAGGGACTTGACCTTTTCGACCTGATTCGCTCTACTTGATCGATGAGCGTTTGCGTCACCCACGTAATGTGCCAACGCATCGAGCTGATCGATGTGAAAAAACACATAAAACATATGGCGCGCCAGAGGTGCGTGGGTGCGAATGGCAATAGTACCGGCTAGTAATAAAGTCTGGACGTTGTCAACGAACCCGCGAGGACATTCCTGGCGGGTTTTTTTTTGCCGACATATTTTGGTGTTGATTGGGCAAAGGCATGAACGAATCGATTACAGAAGCAGAATTTGGCCACGGTGAAGCTCTGGGTTCGTCCGCCGATGTAGCAGACTCCCCTTGGGTGGTGATGAAGTTTGGCGGCAGTAGCGTCTCAACGGCCCAAAACTGGAAGACGATCGCCGGGCTTATCAGGAACAGACTTGCTGACGGATTGAAACCGGTCATTGTTCATTCAGCCCTCCACGGTGTCTCTAATGGACTTGAAGCACTCATGCGGACGGCGGCAGCGGGCGAAACGTCGCAAAAACTCGCGGACATACGCAATCAGCACTACGAACTTGCCGATGCGCTCGCCCTGGATGGGCCGGCGTTGCTCGGCGATATTCTTCACGAGTTGGAACAGCTCGTTGCCGGTGTCCGGCTTGTGCGTGAGGTCAGCGTGCGCGTAAAGGTTCGTGTGATGGCACTTGGCGAACTGATGGCAACGCGCCTTGGTGTCGAGTATCTGCAGAGCGTCGGACTGCCGATTACCTGGGCCGACGCGCGTGACCTCTTGACAAGCGTGGGTAGCAGTGGCGGCCAGCGCACACAGGACTACCTGTCGGCGAAGTGTGATGCGGACCCGGACCCATCGTTTCGCAATACGCTTGAAGCAATGGGCAAGGTCATCCTGACGCAGGGCTTCATCGCCCGCAATGAATGGGGTGAGACTGTGCTGCTGGGCCGCGGCGGGTCAGATACCTCGGCGAGTTATTTCGCCGCGCGTTTGCAGGCACGGCGCCTCGAGATCTGGACGGATGTTCCAGGCATGTTCACGGCCGATCCCAAGGTTGTGCCATCCGCACGACTGCTGCTTGCGCTGCATTACGACGAGGCACAGGAGTTGGCGTCCGCCGGCAGTTCGGTGTTGCATCCGCGCTGTCTGTCTCCTCTGCGAGCGTGCAGCATCCCGTTGTTTATACGTTGCACGTCGTCACCGGATATTTCAGGAACGGTTGTGTCGGCAGTCACCGATGAGGTCGAGCCGCAGGTGAAGGGAATCTGTCTGCGCGATGGGTTGACGCTG
>CAMYMP010000707.1 GCA_947259435.1 uncultured Woeseiaceae bacterium | reverse complement strand
ATCTCCCGGTCGATTGACAGGCCGCTGCGGTTACAGCGGATACAGCACTGGCAGGATCAGCGAAAACCCGATCCACATGATTATGGTGAGTGGAATGCCCACCCGCAGAAAGTCGGAAAAGGTGTAGCCACCCGCACTGAGTATCAGCAGGTTGGTCTGATAGCCATAGGGTGTCGCAAAACTCATATTCGCACCGAAAATTACGGCGAGGATAAACGGTTCGGTGCTAACGCCCAGCTGATGCGCAATACCGATTGCGATCGGGGTGCCGATGGCTGCGGCGGCATTGTTGGACACGATATTGGTCATCAGCGTCATGAGTAACAGGAACGCGCTGAGAATCATCGGTGTCGGCAGTCCGGACGCCCCGCTTACAAAGCTCATGGCGACAAAATCCGCCATGCCGGTCCCCACCAGCGCTTTACCAAGCGCAAGCGCCGCGACGATGATCATGACAACGGGTATCGACAGCGCGGCAACTGCGTCGCGCCAGCCAAGGCAGCCCGTCACGATCATCAGCCCGAGCCCGACCATTGCACTCACCGAGATCGGCATGATGCCGAACGCCGCCGCGCCGACCACGAAGGCCATAATTGCGAGAGCGCGCTTGGCATTGTGCGTGTGCGGGAGATCCGTGGTGCCATCGAGCACGAGCATCGAGCCGCTTTCTTTCAACTTACTGATCGACTCGCTGGACCCTTGCACGAGCAGCACGTCGCCGGCCCTGAGACGAATCATGTTCAGGTCGCCGGTTACCTGCGAGCTCGGCGCACGTGCGCGATGCAGCGCGAGCGGCATCAGTCCATGGCTGCTGCTGAACCGGGCGGCAGCGAGACTGCGCAAGTGAAGTGGCGATCCGCGCGTCACGACGACCTCGGCGAGCTGCTGCCCCTCCGCCTTGAGAGGCGTTTCTTCGTCAACGGGGTGCTCGATATCCGAAATATTGAACAGCGTTGCACCGAGCATCTGCTCATAGTGCTTGAGATTCTCCGGCGAGTCCTTGACGAACAGCTGATCCCCGGGTTGGAGCCGGACCGAAGGCAGCTTGGCCAGCACGAGCGACTCGCTTCGCTGGATCTTGTCGATTCGCATTTGCCCGCCGGCCTTGGCGAGCACCTCCGATAGCGCTTTGCCGTCGGCGAAGCCACCTTCCTTGACGTGCAGCTGTGCACTAAAGACGCGGGGAGTCGTGTCCGCCATCGGTGGTGTGCGGTCAGGCAGCAGCCGCGGTGCGACCAGCCACAGAAACAGCACCGCAACTCCGCCGACCACGGCGACCGGAAATACCCATTCGAACATCGTGAACTGGTGCATGCCGAGATCCTGCGAGATGCCGACGACAAGCAGGTTTGTCGAGGTGCCAATAGTCGTCGACATGCCGCCGACGATCGTAGCCAAACCCATCGGCATCATTACGCCCGATACCGGAAACTTGGAGCGCAGCGACGCGCCGACAAGTATCGGCATGAGCAGCACGACGATTGGCGTGTTGTTCATAAACGCGCTGAGAATGGCGCCCAACACCAGGGTCGTCAGCAGAGCAAGCACGGGACGCGTTTGCCATGCGCGACCTACGACATTGGCCAAGGGCTGCAGGGAACCGGTCGTCTCGAGCGCTTTGCCGACCATCATCAATGCACAAATCGTAATGAGCGCTTCGTTGCCAAAGCCGGCGAAAAAGTCGGCAACGCCCAGAACTCTCTCGCCGCCCCGCACGTAAGGAAACAGCTCGAAGCCAGCAACGAGGATGATCAGGATCGCAAGTGACGACGACTCGAGCGGTATCTTGTCGCGCGTAAACAGGAACAACGCGAAGACCGTGAGTAAAAGTACCGCAATCCCGTGAGCATCTGGTGTTATCGGTTGCAACGCGCCCTCTCGTGGTGATGTCGATCGAACAAACAAAGGCACTGATTGTGCAGCCGGTTCATGGCCTGGCCTCTCAACCGGGGCTCTTGACGTTATCTCAGTTTATAGCCCCTCTGCAATCTGGTATGCGGCGCTTCTTTGTTGTAGCACGGCCCATGCCCGTTTATGAAAGGCCGTGAATTCACTGATATCCCACGTCGCGAGGACTGGCGGCGGCGGGAACGCACAGGCATCTGAGAAGGCCAGCACCGGCAACAGATCAGAGTAACGATAGTCTGCGGGCTGATGTTCCGGAAAGATCGACCACGGTGAGAGCACCAGCAGATTGCGGTGCCTGACCGCCGCTGCTTCGACCGCCTTCAGCCAGCGGGAGCGCCAGCCATTACGAACCTGGCCACTGGGAAATTCCCGACTGGGATCAGACTCGCTTATCGCCGGAAGATACTCGGTTTTTTGCGCCATCGCTCTGGAGTGCCGCTGCAATATTCCCTGCATCCACCGCAGCAACTCGCAGAGCTCCTGCAGCGTTGCGAAACACTGCGGATCCAGGGAGCGGCGCATCACGAGATCGCCGAAACCCGTTAGCTCGAGCGCAAGCCGGCGATTCAGCCAGGCATCGTGTCTTATCTTAGCCGTCGGCCAGCGAATCAGATCATGTAACGCATCGCCGATATCGACACATCGCCGCAGTGCCTTTTCGATCGCGGACTCGCACAGAATGCCGCTGTCGTTAGCGAATCGGGCGACGTTCAATCGCATCGGCAACCAGGCCGTTCCTTCCGGCACCTGCAGCGCAGTCAGCGGTTGTATACACATCGCAGGCTCAGCCGACAGCAGGGAGCACTGCGGGACGACGATCGGCGCGAAGGCGGCACGGACCCTCCTGTTTGCACGGGCAAGCCACAGCTGCAACCAGAATTGTTCGTGCAGGGCGCGTTCGGTCTGCGAGCTACCGGCTTGCATCATTGCCTTGCTCAGAAGCACGTACACCGGAACAGCATGAGCCAGCATAGGATGTGCTGCCGATGCTCTCTGCGGCAAGACCGTGTCTGCATCGACAACGACCTCAATGTCCTTCCAGGAGGTACCGGTGTCGTCCATGGCGAAGCGCAGCTGATCGCAAACACCGGAGAAGGCGGCGTGTATGTCAGTACCTTCTCCTAAACCGCAAACTGACACCGACAGTGGCAAACCTCTCGCCAACGCGTCGGACGCCTGTTGCCTGAACCGGGCCGCGGCACCACCGGACGGGTGCATTGCGACCGCATCTGTTGCGAGCGCCACACCCGTGGTCAGGGCACCATCGCTGTCGAACGTTAACAGCGACTCCGCTCCTGCGAGCCCCAGTTCATAACACAGCTGCCCCGCGTCACCCGGGCCGACTCCGTTCGGCACATGATCGCTGTTGACAGCCATCTGCAGCATTTTGGGCGTCTCCAGCACATCGCGCCTCTTGCTTATCTGGGCAGCCCGCCAAGATTTTGCTATTGTCGCCAGCCTCACCCAGAGAGACTCCTGATGCCTTCTTTTGACGTGGTTAGTGATTTTGATCCCCACGAGGCCAGCAATGGTGTCGACCAGGCCAATCGCGAGGTCAATACGCGATTCGATTTCAAGGGAACGGGCTCGAAATTCGAGCTCGACGGCCAGACCGTGGCACTGACGACACAATCTGATTTCCAGCTCAAACAGATGCTCGACATACTCCGGCAGAAGCTCGCCAAGCGTGGCATCGACATAGCCTGCCTCGACGAACAGGAACCCGTGTTCAGCGGCACCGAGGCCCGGCAGCAGGTCATCATGCGCAAAGGGATCGACACGGACCTGGCGCGGAAGCTCGTCAAGATGGTCAAAGGCAGCAAGCTCAAAGTGCAGGCCGCTATCCAGGGCGACAAGCTGCGCATCAGTGGCAAGAAGCGTGATGATCTTCAGGCCGTCATCGCTCTGATGAAGGATGCCGACGTTGACTTGCCGCTGCAGTACGAGAACTTCCGCGACTGACGATGCCAGATTATGAGTCCCGAGGAACATAAATCCTTGCGCCGTCAGGACATCACGTTTGAAGACAAGGATCAGGCGTTACGCGACGATGTGCGCACGCTCGGCGCAATGGTGGGCGATCTCATTCGCGAACAGGGTGGAGAAGACCTGTTCGAGTTCGTCGAAAATGCACGACGCCGTTCCATACGACGACGTGAAGAGAACGAGCTGCCGGGTGAGGAACTCGCCGAACTTGTCGAAGACCTCGACCCCGATCTTGCGCTGCAGGTCATCAGGAGTTTTTCGACCTACTTCCAGATGGTCAATACGGCCGAAAAGGTCCATCGCATTCGGCGTCGGCGGGAATACCTCAGAGAAGTCGGACATTATCAGCCCGGCGGGTTCGAAGACACGCTCGTAAAACTCAAAGCATCCGGCATGTCGCTCGACGAGCTGCAGGACCTGATCGACACGCTGAGCATCGAGCCGGTGTTCACGGCGCATCCAACCGAGCCGACACGCCGCACGATTCTGCGCAAAGAACAGAATATCGTTCGTTATCTGGTCGAATTGCTAGATCCGACAATGACTGCGCAGGAAAGACATGCCGCGCAAGAGAACATCCGCCTGTTAATTACGACCGGCTGGCAAACGGACGAACATCCTTCGGAACAGATGACCGTTGCAGATGAACTCGAACACATCCTGTTCTTCATGACCGATGTTCTTTACCGCGCGACGCCGCCATTCTACGAAGACATCAAGCTGGCACTCACCCGAATTTACGGCGAGGAGGCGGAAAGAATCAGCGTACCCATTCTGGTCCGCTACGCGTCGTGGGTCGGCGGCGATATGGACGGTAACCCGAATGTAAATGCCAAAACCATACGGGCGACACTTGCCCGGCAACGCTCGTTGATACTCAACCTCTACTTCAGAGAATGCGCCACGATATCCGAGAAACTCAGTCAGGCGGTCGAGCGCGCCAGCTTCAGCGAGGCCATAGGAGCGAAGATCGAGGAATACCAGGGCATATTTCCGAAAGCGTTCCACAATGTACCGTCACGCCACCGCGACATGCCCTATCGTGTGCTGTTACGCCTCATACAACAAAGACTGCAGACCACGTATGACGACGACATCTTTCCTTACGAAAAAGTCAGTCAGTTCCGATCCGATATAAAACTGATTGCCAACAGCCTCGAAGCAAACAAGGGCGAGCATGCAGGCCTGTTCTCGGTACGGCGTTTGCTCAGGCGCATCGATACGTTCGGATTTCATATGCTGACTCTCGACATTCGACAAGATGCGGAGGTGCACCGACGCGTTATCGGAGAATGCCTGGGAGAGGACGATTGGGATGAATGGTCTATCGACGATCGCGCTGAGCGGATTATCGAGGCCATCCAAAGTAAGGAAGGCATACCGGATCACCTCAGCACGCGGGCGCGCAAGACCATCGGAGTTTTTCAGGCAATTGCTTTTTGCCGGCGCAAATACGGGCCTAAAGCGATCGGCCCGTTTATCGTCAGCATGACCCAGGGCGCTGATGACATTCTGTCGGTGCTGCTCCTCTCGCAATGGAGCGAACTGCACAACCGTCGCGGCGAGGTGCCGCTCGACGTTGCGCCACTGCTCGAAACAGTGGATGACCTGGATAGAGGTCGTGAAATCCTCAAGGGCCTGCTGGCTACCGAGTTATATCGCGCTCATCTTGATCAGCGCAAGAATCGCCAGACCGTGATGATTGGCTATTCGGACAGCAACAAGGATGGCGGGCTCGCGTCTGCGCGATGGGCGTTGCAAAGCGCACAGATCATGCTGGTCGAAGCGGTCGAATCTGAAGGTGTCGAGCTGACGCTGTTCCATGGGCGCGGCGGCACGATCAGCCGCGGTGGCAGCAAGACGCACGTGGCCGTGCTCGGTGCACCTCCCGGAACGGTCAACGGCCGCCTGCGAGTCACCGAGCAGGGCGAGATAATCAACGAGAAGTATGGCCTGCGCGGCATCGCACTGCGCACGCTCGAGCAAGTAACCGGCTCGGTCGCACTGGCGACTGCTATGCCGCGCCATCGCGGTAACGATATGCCCGATTGGCACGACATGATGGACGTGATTGCTGCGGAGAGTAGACGCGCCTATCGAAAACTCGTTTATGACACACCGGATTTCTACGACTACTTCCGCAAGTCGACACCGATAGACCTGATTGAACGTATGCGTATCGGATCACGCCCTTCGTCACGACGATCGAAGTCCGGCATCGAGGATCTGCGGGCCATTCCCTGGGTATTCTCCTGGACGCAGTCCCGGTGCATGCTCCCTGGCTGGTACGGCCTTGGCAGCGGGATTGCCAAAGCAGCCGAGGAGTTCGAGGACCAGGAGTTCCGTGAGATGTTCGCCGAATGGTATTTCATACGTGGGCTGACCGCGGATGCCGAGATGGTGCTCGCGAAAGCAGATCTCGGCATTGCTAAACTGTACTCAAAGCTTGCCGGGACTTTGCACGATGAATTCTTCCCGATCATCGAGAAGGAATTCGAGCTGACCCGGGACCTGATTCTCGAATACTCGGACCACGATGCTCTTCTCGAAGGCGACACCACCCTGCAACGCGCGATTATGCTGCGAAACCCGTACGTCGATCCAATGAGTCTGATGCAGGTAGATCTGCTCGCCAGATGGCGCAAGTCCGGCTATGAGGATGACGACCTGTTCAATGCGCTGCTCGCAAGCGTGAATGGCATCGCACAAGGCCTGCAGAATACGGGGTAGAATGTGCGCGTGAGAAGCATGCGACGAAGACTCCGACTAGCCACGATTCTGCTGGCCCTTGCCCCGGTTACCACGGTTATCGGCGAGACGTCGACGACGTTTGCCCGAGTATCGACCGACGAGAATGAGCACCCGAGGGCGCTGCAGCTCGCAATTGCCACTTATGTACCGCAGGACCGCGACAGAACGCTAAGCGTGGATCTTGTCAGCGCCATTCACATCGGCGACCCGTCGTATTACGCAGAACTCAACCGGCGCTTCGAGAAGTACGACGCGCTTCTTTATGAGCTCGTCGCACCGGAGAATGCTGTAGTAACGAAGCGGCTCGCCAAGCGCAAGGGTTTCATCTCCAATGCCCAGGTCGGCATGACGAAACTGCTGGACCTGTCATTTCAGCTCGATGAAATCAATTACGACCAGGCCAATTTTGTGCATGCCGATCTGTCGCCGCAGGAACTCAGGGACAGCATGGATGACCGTGGCGAATCGCTGTACGTTTATTTCTGGCGCATATTCTTTGCGTCCCTGAAACAGTATGCGAAAGATCCGCTAGGCCTCAAGGACTGGGAGATGCTGTCGGCCGCCCTGTCGTCAGATCAGGACGATTCATTCAAGACCATGATTGCGTACGAAATGACGAACATGGAACAGGTTCGCGATATTCTCGGCGAGGATTCCGGCTCAGCCGTTAT
>CAMYMP010000706.1 GCA_947259435.1 uncultured Woeseiaceae bacterium | reverse complement strand
TGCATTACGATCACGTCGGCGGAATTTCAGCCTTGCAGCGTCTCAGTGGCGCCAACGTATTCACGAGTATCGCCGGCAGCGGTCCGCTGGCCGTGGGCGTCCTTGCCGACGACGACCCGCAGTACATTGCAGGTTCCGACGAGGGTCAATTCCCGCCCGTGCGAGAGGTCGTCGCTGTCGAGGATGGCGGCGTCGTTTCTGTCGGATCGCTGGACGTAAAGGCCGTCTATACGCCCGGGCATACGCCAGGCAGCATCACGTGGACGTGGCAATCCTGCGCACTTGGACAGTGCTACGACGTTGTCTATGCTGACAGCCTGAGCGCCGTGTCGGCCGAAGGATTCCGCTTCACGGACAGCGGCGTGGCCGACAAACTTATTGCCAGTGCCGGGATCATCGCGGACCTGGACTGCGATATCTTGCTGGTGCCACACCCGTTTTTCTTCGGCATGGACGCCAAGCTCGAGCGGCGTGATCGAGGCAACCCGTTTATCAACAATCTCGGCTGCGTACTGTATGCCGAATCATCGCTGGACTGGCTGGAACGGCGGCTTGAAGCCGAACGCTCACATTGAATGCTGACTGTGGGTTGTGTCGCCGGGGCCGGCAGAGAATTTCATGACCGGCATCGCGAGTGTCAACAGCCCAATTAATATGATCAACAGGCCCGCTCCCAGTCGCTTGCGGCTCATGAACTGAGAGAGTTTCGATGCGCTGATGCCCGTCATTATCATCGCAGGCATCGTGCCGGCGCCGAACGCCAGCATGACCAGGCCGCCGTTGACAGCATTGGCGGTGGTGGCCGCGAGCAGCAGCACGCTATAGACCAGCCCGCAGGGCAACCAGCCCCACAGCAATCCAAGGCCGAGCGCTTTCGGCATGCTCGTGACGGGCAGCAAGCTTTTGGCGGCCGGCGCGATACGCTGCCAGAGTTTCGCTCCGGTTTTCTCGACCGGTGCGAGAAAGCGCCAGTTGAACGCGACCTGCAGGCCGACGATGACAATCAGCAGTCCACTGGCAAAGCGCACGGGCGCCGCGATGTCCGGAATAGCCCTGATAACCGTCTGCCCCAACGATGCGACCACTATGCCGAGGAATGCATAGCTCAGGATGCGCCCCGTGTTGTAGGCGACGGCCATCGGTATCTGTGGACGCAAAGAGGCGACGCTCGCGTTCACCGCAAACAGACCGGACAGCCCCGCACACATGCCGAAACAATGCGCGCTGCCGAGGAGCCCGGTGACGAATGCCACCGCGAGCAGGGGTAAGGCCTCGTTCATGAAGAGTCGCTGTCGTCCGGTTTCTTGTCGTCGTCCATGACGATGCGTACGGCCGGCGTATCCAGGTCGTCAAACTGGCCGCTGCCGACGGCCCAGAAGAATGCCCATACGGCCCCACCCAGCAGCAGCAGCGCGAGCGGGATCAGGACGTAGCGACATTCGAATGGCGGTTGTAACCGGCAGCAGAGAGTCGCCCAGCATGATGATATCGGCACTGGTCTGTGCGAGCAGCGCGCCGTGCGCCGGCGCGATGGAAGTGTCGGCGCCCGCGAGAACGGGTGCATCATTGATGCCATCACCCACCATCACAACACGTTCGCCATTACCTTGCGCCGCTACGATGATTTCCAGTTTTCGCTGCGGCGTGCACTCGAAATAGAAATCCTCGATGCCAAGATGCGTCGCCAAATTCTCGACCGCATTCTTGCTGTCGCCACTCAGGAGCGTCGTTCTGAGTCCCAGGCGATCGATGGCAGCAAGTGTTGCAGCGACATCGGGCCTGAGCTCGTCTTCAACGTCGAACCAGGCAACGAGATCGCCGTTGACAGCGAGGAATACGTTTGTCGCGTTCGTGTTTGCCGAATCGCCACTATTGGCAGCGCCGCTACCCACAAACTTCGCACTCCCGATGCGCCAGCGACGTCCAGCGATTGTCCCACTGACTCCCTGGCCGACCTCCACGTGCGGCCGAGACACTTTTGGCAGCGAAGCGCTCATGGAAAACGCCCTCGCGAGCGGATGTGCAGACGCCGTCTCGAGCGCCGCGGCGATTCGCCGGCAGTCGTACTCGGTCATGGACGGATCGAGCACCATCACGGATTTGATCGCCGGCATACCGCGCGTCAGCGTGCCGGTCTTGTCGAACATGACGGTCGTGGCGCGAGACAGCGCTTCAATGGCGTTGCCATTGGTCACGAGCAGCCGCAGTTGCGACCGACAGGCGACTGCCGGCCGCAGCAAAAGCAGCCGGCGTCGCCAGCGCAAGGGCGCAGGGACAGGTGACAACGAGCACCGACAAGGTGATGACGAACGCTCGCTCCGGCTCCACGAAATACCAGTATGCGGCGACGATTGTCGCAACGCCCAGCAACGCGATGACGATGTAGCTGGCAATGCGGTCAGCGATTGTAACGAACGCCGGCCGTGTGTAGCGCGCACGTTCACTGAGTCGACTGATCGTTCCAAGCGTCGTGTCGCCACCAGTCCTGGTTACCCGCATCTCGACCAGTCCATCGAGATTGACGCTGCCCGCGGCGATGAGATCACCCGTGGATTTCTGCTGCGGCCTGGCTTCGCCCGTCAGCAGAGCCTCATCGACGCTCGTGCGTCCGCTTTCGATAATGCCGTCCGCGGGAATGGCGTCGCCGGCGCGTATCAGCACGCGGTCGCCGGCGGTTAGCTGGCTGACGGGCACAACCGTGAGGTCGTCACCGTCGATTCGATTAGCCGTATTGGGGAGCTTCGCGGATAGCGCTGTGCTGCGGTCGATGGATCGATGACGCGCTCGCATTTCGAGAAAGCGGCCGAGCGTCA
>CAMYMP010000705.1 GCA_947259435.1 uncultured Woeseiaceae bacterium | reverse complement strand
GTCCTGCATGGGCGAAGGCACTTTGGCCGGTTATCCGCTGCTCGATGTGAAATTCACGCTGCTGGACGGCGCGTTTCACGCTGTCGACTCATCGGCGCTTGCATTTGAGATCGCTACGAAAGCGGCGTACCGCCAGTCGATACCCAAAGCCGGTCCGCAGTTACTCGAGCCGATCATGAAGGTGGACGTATTCACGCCCGAAGATAATGTCGGTGACGTCATCGGCGACCTCAATCGTCGCCGCGGCATGATCAAGTCACAGGATGCCGGCGCGACGGGCGTGCGTGTCAAGGCAGACGCGCCTCTCGGTGACATGTTCGGCTACATTGGTCACCTGCGCACGCTGACTTCGGGTCGCGGCCAGTTCTCGATGGAGTTTTCGCACTACGCCCCGTGTCCGCAGAATGTCGCTGACGAAGTGATCAAGGAAGCGCAGGAGCGCAAGGCGAACAAGTAGGCTGTTCGCATCATAATCTCGTCCGCAGGACCACGGCCCTAGCCGCAGGTCGCGGGCGAGATGTTTGTCGACCGAAGTAAAGCGCAGCGCAGCGAGCCATGAGGGAGACAAATGTCTCACCCGTGACCTGCTGATCAGTTCGAGCGACTCGCCCGGATTGCGTCGGTGCTGAACAGGATGACAGCGATCCATATGCAGCCAAAGCAGATCAGGTGCGGCGTTGTGAGTTGCTCGCCGTAGTATATGCCGGTCAGGAACTGCAGCGTCGGCGCCAGGAATTGCATAAAGCCAACCGTTGTTAATTCCAGCCGCCGGGCCGCCAGCGCGAAACATAGCAGTGGCACGACCGTAATCGGTCCGGCAAGGAGCAAAAGTCCTGTCAAACCCGGGTCGCCGCTCGCTATCGCCGAGCCTCCCGAATAGACCATCCAAGCGAGCCAGATTACTGCGACCGGGAGCAGCACGAGCGTCTCCACAAAGAGACCCGGCATACCGCCAATTGCAACTTTTTTGCGGATTACACCGTATATCGTGAATGACACGGCCAGGAACAGGGCGATACCCGGGAATTGTCCGCCACTGATCGTGAGTACCAGCACGCCAATCGTCGCGAGCGCAACGGCCGAAAACTGCAGCCGGCGCAATTTTTCCCCAAGAAACATGACGCCGACCAGAACGTAAATAAGTGGATTGATGTAATAGCCGAGGCTGGCCTGAAACACCTGACTCTGTTGCACAGCGAAGATATAGACATAACAGTTTATGGCAATGAAAAATGCTGCGGTTGCCAGCAACAGCAGCATCGTGCGGTGCGTCAGGGCACGCCGGACTTCCGGCCACTGGCGCCGCAGATGGATGATCAATGCGCCGAACGGCACGGCCCAGACGATGCGATGCAGCAGCACTTCCGTCGGTGAGACGGTACCGACCAGTTTGAAATAGACAGGCAAAACGCCCCAGAGTGAATAGGCGATCAGGCCCGCGATGACGCCATCGCGGGCATCATTCCTTGATTCGAATTCGGGCACGCTCAGGCGGTTTCAGACGTATCGCCAGCGCCCTGCCGATCGAAGAGCCAGTCCATTGTCTTGCGTGTTCGCGCGAAGCCGTCAACCTGCAGCACGTAAAGCGAAGGGATAAGGAAAAGCGTAATTGCGGTTGCAAACACGATACCGAAGCTCAGCGAGATCGCCATCGGGATCATGTATTGCGCCTGTACGCTTGTCTCGAGCATGATCGGCGTTAATCCTGCCGCCGTTGTGGCCGATGTCAGAAAGATTGCTCGAAAACGCTGCGTGCCGGAGTCTATGACGGCCTGCCTTAGCGGCACACCTTCCTCGCGAGCTTTGTTGATGAAATCGACCATAACCAGACTGTCGTTAACAACAACGCCGGCCAGCGCCACGAGACCGAACAACGAGAACATGCTGATCGCCTTGCCCATTACGACATGACCGACGACGGCGCCGATCAAGCCGAACGGAATGACGGACATGATTACCAAAGGCTGGCTGTACGAATGCAGCGGAATTGCAATTAATGCGTAAATCAGGAACAGGGCTGCGATTGATGCGAGGGTCAGATTTGCGAGGAATTCCTGCTCTTCCTGACTAGCGCCCTCCAGCCCATAGCTGACACCGGCGTGACGTGACAACAGGCCCGGAACAAAATCCTCGGATATTTCGCGAATGACTTCCCCGGGCTCGACAACCTCGGGATCGATGTCTGCCGATACTGTAATCGTACGTGTGCGATTGAGCCGCGTAATGCTCGAGTAGCTCGTGCCGAACGATACGTCTGCTACCGACTCGAACGGCACCTCGTCACCGCTCGGCGTACGAATGCGCATGTTCTCGAGGTGCGATCCTCGCGTGGATAGCGCACCATGACTTTCAACTCGTCCTTGCCACGTTGAATGCGTTGCGCTTCCTCGCCATAGAACGCCTGCCTGACCTGTCGACCAAGTGATGCGAGAGTTAGTCCTAGTGCTTCTGCTTCCGGTTTGATGGCCAGCTTGATTTCCTGGCCGCCGGTGTTCGACGAATTCTGTATGTCGAACACACCTTCATACTCGATCAGCTTTTCTTCGAGGTCAACGGCCGCATTTTCAAGCGCGGCATAATTTTCGCCGCTGAGCCGGAAACTCAGCGGTGGTCCGCCGCCGAAGTGTTCGCCATCGGAATACGTCAATTCTTTAACACCGGGAATCTCGCCAACTCTTTCTCTCCATAGCGTGGTCACATCCTCGACCTGCAGCAGCCGATCATCGACCATCGGCATCTCAGTCCAAGCAACCGCGCCAGTATCACTTGTGGTAAAGGAGCCGATGTGAGCAATCATCGGATCGAGATCCGGGTTTTCGGCGACGTATTCTTCATTCAATTGAAGAATGGCTTGCTCAATTCTGTCCAGTGCGGCATTGCGAACCTCCGGAGCCGTGCCATTTTCCATTTCAAGTTGCATGCGAATGAAATCACCAGGCACTTCCGGGAACAGCACGATGCGAACCAATTTGCTGTTGATCAATCCGATCGTGACGATCAGCACGCCAGCAAATACCGCAACGGTGAGCCCTCGGTTATCGAGTACTTTCTCGAGTGCCGGGCGATAGTAGTCGTGTATCAGTCGATGCAGGCCGTGCTGAGTATGCCGCTGAATCTTCAAAAAGAATCGCGGTATTCTCTGCAGCGCTGGAATATGCCGCTGTGGATTAAACAAATCGTCTTCATCAACAGGATCAATTTTCGCGTGCACGAGGTGAGCCGGAAGTATCAGTTTTGACTCGACGAGCGAGAACAAAAGGCATAGCACGACGATCATCGACAACGCTTCAAAAAACGGCCCGACGACACCTCCGACAAACAACATTGGTGCGAACGCCGCTATCGTCGTCAGCACGCCGAACGTCGCTGGTACAGCGACTCTGCGCGCACCTGCGACAACGTTGTCAATCGTGTGTCCGTCCGCCCTTATCTTGGTGTAAATGCTCTCGCCAATAATTATTGCATCATCTACGACAATGCCGAGCACGATGATGAAGCCGAACAAACTGATCATGTTGATCGTCACGGGCCAGGGAGTGTGCGGCATCAGGAAAAACGCGCCAAGAAACGTAATCGGAATGCCGACGATTACCCAGGCTGCCACCTTCATTCGCAAGAACAGCGATAACAAGACGAACACCAGCAGAGCACCCTGCCACATGTTCTTCGTCATGGTCTTGAGCCGACCCTCCAGATAATGAGAACGATCAACCCAGAGGTCCATTGCGACACCCGCTGGAAGGCTGCCGCGCTTCTCGGCGACGTACTCCCTCACTGCGGCGGCCGTTTTGAGTTCGTTCTGCTGCCCACTCGCGAGCACATTTAGCGTGGCCGTGGGTTTGCCGTCAAAGCGACCGAATCCTTCTGACTCAACGAAACCGTCTTTGATCGTTGCAATGTCTCCTAGCGTCAATCTCGTCCCATCGGAATAAGTGCGCAGCACGAGATCGGCATACTCAATCCCGGTGTAGACCTGGCCTTCGGTGCGCAGCAGGATATCGCCGCCTTCGGTCTTGATCGTGCCGCCCGGAAGATCGATCGAAGATGCACGAACCGCCTCAGAGATCTCCGACATCGTCAGGCCATACTGACGCAACACGTGCTCCGACACTTCGATGCTGATTTCGAACGCACGATCACCGTAGAAATCAACCTTGCTGATCTCGGGCATCGTCAGGAGTTCGTTGCGCACCTCCTGGGCAATGAGCTTGCGTGAAAAATCATCGATATCGCCGTGTATGGCAACAAAAATAACTGGTGTATCCGGTTCTATCTTGTAAATGACAGGCTTTTCGGTCAGAGCGGGGAACGTCGAGATTGCATCGACACGTGTCTTCACTTCAGTGAGCACTTCGTTGATGTCTTTGTCGCGCGAAACTTCAATCGTGACGCTGCCATTGCCTTCATTGGCCTGGGATCTGATCTCGACGATGCCCTGAATATCCTGAACTGCTTCTTCGACCTTGACTACGACACCCTCTTCGACTTCCTGTGGAGCTGCGCCAAGGTAAGGTACCTGCACCTGAATCCAGTTCAGTTCGATTTCGGGCGTCGTCTGCTTACGAATCGTGAAAACCGAGATCAGGCCGGCAACGATGATGAACCACATCAGCAGATTCGCAGCCACGTGGTTGCTTGCGAACCACGCGATGATGCCCTTCTCGCTACTCCTGAGTCGTAATCGCATCTCTAATCCTCTTCGACAGATGACGCGATCTGCTTGTCAGTGCCATGGTCGTCTTCGGCTACAGTATCTGCAGTTCGAACCGACATGCCGTTCGTCGGTGCCTCGATTGCTGTAATCGTTATTCGGTCCCCTGCGGATACACCGCCTGCAACATATGCGTACCTATCATCGGACCGAATGACGTCGACTCGGCGTATTGCAATTTTGTTTTCGCGATCAACAATCAAAACCTGGTCAGCGCCGCGCAGCGCCGTGCGAGGTATGCGAAAAACGTCGAGTACCGTGGAGCCTGCGATCTCGGCCGCGACAAATGTCCCGACGGGCAACGGCGTGCCTCCATTATGTAGTTGGTAGGGATCCAGTATCCGAGCGACGGCATAAGTCACACGACTTCTCTCGTCCACGACTCCCTCTGACCGAACGATTTGCGCGTCCCATGACACGAGCTTACCCTTTTGCATCGTCGTCAGCTTGACCTGCGGTCCATCTATCGAGCCGGTTTCGGTAATCTCGAGTGCGTTCGGTATTTCGACGAACGCGAGGTCCATATCGGTCAAAGGCAACCTCACCTCTGCCTCGTCCGTTGCAAACGTGACGCCGAGTTGCGTACCAGGGCTGACGAACTGGCCGATGTCCGCGTTCTTGCTGAGAACCATGCCCTCGTAAGGCAAACGAATATACGTACGCTCGAGGTTGCGACGTGCGCTGACAAGTTCCGCCTGTGCTGAGGCAAGCGCGGCGGCGGCCGATGCAAATTCTGCCTCGGCGCGATAGCCCTGGCTGAGCAGCTTTTTCGCACCGTCGTACTCGATCTGCCGCTGCCTGACCAGCGCTTCGGCCTTGTCAACGGCGACCGTATAATTCGTCGGATCGATTCGCATCAGCACCTCGCCGTCGCGAAATACGCCGCCGGCGATGAACTTGGGCGAAATGCTGACGATTGAACCCGAGACCTCGGCACTCAGGACAGTCTGCGTCCGGGGCCGAACTGTGCCCTGGCTGCGAATGCGAAAATTCTCCGATGACAGTTCGAGTGGCAAAACCTCAACCAGCAAATCGAGATTCTCGTCCCCTCGCTTTTCCGGCTCGGGTTTCATCTGTGACAACAAGCCGGCGATCAAGAGAGCTCCGACAACTATGCCAGGTATCAGAATCCACTTGCGATAAGCGGGCTTCATTCAGACGTATCCTAAGGTCATGCCGAAAGTGCTTGTATTTTGAGCCTTTTCGAGCGAAATCTCACGGTTTTGTTCATATGGCTCCGCACGCCCGGATAGCCCCGAATATTGCTTTTTTGTGACCTGACACCATGAAATTCGGCGCTTTTGGCTCCAAACTGCCGACTTAACAATGTTGCGTGGGTATTTTCTGCGGATCGGACCGATATGTACGAGACCCATTTTGGCCTGAAAAAACGACCGTTTCGCGCCCATGCGGCAGGTACCGACGTATTCGTCGGACCACAGACCGCGGCTACCATAGCGGGTCTCAAGAAGGCGCTGGCGAACCAGGACTCGATTGTCATCGTAAGCGGCCCTATCGGAGTTGGCAAAACCACGCTGGTCCGCCGGGCCCTCGATGCCGTGGGCAATAAGCAGACCATTATTTCTCTGGGGCGCATGCATCTCGGGCATGACGAGGTTCTCGAACTGCTGCTCGGGGAGATGGGCGTGACGCTGCCTGCGGGTACCGTGCAGAGATTTACCACCTTCCGTCGCCTGCTCAAAGAGCACGCCGAACAAGGATCACGGGTAATCGTGGTCGTCGAAGATGCCACCCGCATCGGTACAGATGCGCTGTCGGAACTCGAGGCGCTGACTGCCTCCGACGCCGGCGTATCGGACGGTGCGAATATCGTGTTGATGGGCGATCAGGGCATCAACGAAATCCTGAAGAAGCCGCAACATGCGCGACTTAAGCAACGCCTGCGGCTGCGTCAGTCAATTGCTCCGTTCAGCGTCGGTGAATTGACCGGTTACCTGAAGCACTGCTTCCGCCTGGCCGGCCAGGAATACGACACGCTGTTCGAAGACGGTACCGCTGCAGCCCTGCACGTATTGAGCGATGGCATTCCCAGAATGGCGAACAACCTTGTTGAATCGGCTCTGGCGGCAGCGGCCGATGCCAAGATCAGTAAGGTCACAGTTGCGCTGATCCAACGTGTGGCCATTGACGAGTATGGCCTGGAGGTCGCGCACGATGAGGTGGCCAATGATCACCACATCAGGGAACGCCGGGCAAAAGATCGACGCGCCGCGGACCGCCGGATGCAGCACCAGCAGACTGAAGAGCCAATAGTCGGGAAGCCGTCTGAAGTCCCGGAAGTGATCGAAGCAGCAGTCGACGACGCAGAGTCGGAAGAGGCTCCGGCAGACGACGCCAGCGACGAAATCCCCGAGTTGATTCAGGATACGTTGCCAGATCTTGCGGTGCTTGCACCGGCGCTTGCCAATGAAGTACCGCCTGAGGCGCCTGGCGACGAGCTTGCAGTGCCGTCCAGTTCAAAGCCTGTCCAGACACCGGAGACGGACACGGCGGCGCCGCAACCGCAGATCGAGACGGAGCCGCGGCCGGACCCTGAACCGGAGCCTGAGATTTCTGCTGCGCTGGAGGCTGCACAGGTCGGCGCCAGTGACAATGAGATTCCCGAATGGGAGCGCGATCCAACGCTCGCAGAGTTGCGCCCGGACCTGGATGCTCTGGAACATGCAATGTTGGTTGCCCAAGGCCTCGCACCCGCGTCGGATGACGAGGCGGAACCGGAAGTGGTCGTTGACGAGCCGGCCGAACCAGTACCAGAAATAACACTCGACCGCGAGATTCAGGCCAAGATTGACGAGGCCACCGATATTCTCAAACAAGCGGAGCTGGAAGCAGAGGAGCACGCAGCAGTCGAAACCGAAGGCTCCGATGAGGCCGAGAAACCGTTATCCGAAATTCTTGCTAAGGCAAACGAAAAAGCTGAAGAACAGTCACATTCGATCGAGTCGCAGCTTGACGCCACGGATGCCTTTGCATTGGATAAGATCGGCGCCGTAGCAGCCGCGGAACAAGCCGCCGAGGCCGCAATCGAGATGCCGGAGATTCCGGTACTGGAGACGCCGGCATCCCCTGTCCCAGAAGCACCGACCTTGCCGGTCGTCGAGGAAGTACCACCGCCTGTCGCTGAGGCACCGACGTTACCGGTTGTCGAGAAAACGCCGCCGCCTGTCGCTGAGGCACCGACGTTACCGGTTGTCGAGGAAACACCGCCGCCTGTCGCTGAGGCACCGACGTTACCGGCAGTTGAGGAACCGACTCCGCCTGTAGAAGACGCACCGACATTACCGGTCGTCGAAGAGGCGCCACCGCCCATCGTTGAGGCACCGACGATTCCCTTGGCAGAGGAAGAACTCGCGCGGGTCGCTGAAGCGCCGACGCCTCCCGTTGTCGAGGACGCGCCAGCCCCGGTCGACGCGGGCATGCGAAAGATCGCTGCTGGCCTCTCCCGCGCAAAGACCATCGACGATATCGACGACAAGATGGCCGAGACATTATTCGGCGAAGAATTCAGTCTGATGGCGGCAGAAATTGCCGCCAACGTGTCGTCCGACCTGTCCGCCAATGACGATTTCGACCTTACTCTCGAAGAGTCTGCAACAGTCCCGGTGGCAGACGTCGAGGTCGATGCGGCCATCGAGCCTGAACCTGGGCCCGAACTGAAAACCGAACCTAAAACCGCTCCTAAACCTGCGGCTAAACCCGCGGCTAAACCCGAAGTGACTTTGCAGGGCGGTAGTCCCAACCTTGCGGCTACGCAACAGCGCCTTGCGACCCTGCGCGCATTAAATGCCAACTCTAAGTCAGCTTCGACTGTGACAGAATCCATCGTGCTTTCGGAAACGGCCCATGCAGTTCCGCCTGCGCCGGTTGGTGATCACCCAGAGCCTATCGAGGAGCAGATCAACACCTCGATTACACAAACACTCAAGGCGCTCAGCGTTCGGCCACCGCCGACGGCCAACGATGACGAGGAGGAGGACGACGAGGAGAAGAAAGGCGGCTTCTTCAGCCGTTTTCGCCGCTCCTGATCCGATCGCGTATCGACAAATGAAAAGAGCCGGGCTTTGCCCGGCTCTTTTGCTAAGGACTGAAGAACTTCTAGTCGCTTTCGAGTTGAATGTCCCACATATAGTCAGTATGCGGCCCGCAGATATCCGTGAACTCCTCACCGGCCTCGTCGTCCTCTGCATACACTGCTTCGATCACCTCACCGCGTGCTTTGAGCAACGATGGCATATCGGCAGCCGTCATGGTCTGGAGCTTGCGATACTTGCCGCCAACCACATGCGACATCCAACCCCACGACGTCAGCTTGCCGTCCTCGACCATCTTATTCAGGATCGGTGCGAAATGCGCATCGACAATCTCATCAGCGCGTTCTTCGCGAGTCAGATCACAGGTGTGGTATACGGAGAATCCTGCAGCGCCGCGTTTTTTGCCGGCCGTCCCATTGTCGACTGACCAGATATAGTCGTCGTGCCTCGGGCAAATTTGATTGAAGGGAACGCCATCTCCTTCGGCTTCTTCTGCCCCGTCTTGCACGGCTGCGCCGCCGTCAAGCAAAGCCTCCATCGTTTCTGCCTGGTAATAGAAAAGCCGTTGCCATTGACCGCCCGTATGATGAGCCATCCAGCCCCAACGCAGGATAGTGCCGTCTTCGACGAGGCTGTTCATGCGCTCCGCGTCGTTCGCAACAATTTCGTCCGCGCGAGACAGCGGCCCGCCGCCACAATAGAAGTAGGTGGCATAGGTATATGCGGACGGTCCTTCGTCTTCCTCCTGTGCCACACTGGCAAGTGAGAGCGCAGACAGACCAAGAGCGATTGCGATAATTTTGATTGTTTTCATTCTTTATCCCCAATAGTGCACTCATGTGCAGTGAACCGGAGTGTAGCCGAATCCTGTCGTATCGCCACAAAACCATCGCTTGACATTCACGAG
>CAMYMP010000704.1 GCA_947259435.1 uncultured Woeseiaceae bacterium | reverse complement strand
CAAAATTGGCGACAGCGACGCGGTCAACGTAAGCGAAATCGTCATAGTGCTCGCAAAACCAGCGGTAGTTGGGGCTTTCATAGCTCGTGCCCGGCCGCAACCCGACCAGGAATGCAGCGAGCCGATCGTCGCCGATTGCGACGCGAAAATATGCGGCGTGCAATGCGAACCACTGCATTTTCTGCAGATCGACGCTGCCGACATGCGGCGTCTCGGACTGGTTCAAAGTCAGAACTGCGTCCAGGTCTTGTGGGCCCACGTCGCGGATAATAAAGTGCATCGGCGCAGTGTAAGATTGTGCACTACGCCGTGCAAAGCGTATACTCCACCCATGACGGCAATCGACCCGGTCGATTAAAAACAATCAGACCGTCGCAACTCGCTACTTTGTTCGCCAATTGTTAGGAAACCGGAGTCCCGTTTTGGGGCTCTGAGATTGTTACTTGTGAGGAAGCCGTTTCATGTTCAAGTCGATTAGTACCAAAGTCATTTTCTCTGTCGTTGCGAGCGCATTCATGCTGGCCGCATGCGGCAAATCCAAGGACGAGACCGGCGACGTTTCGCTGCTGAGTTCAAAGGCCACAATTCTGCAATACGTGCCAGCGGATTCGCCTTACGTTGTCGCCAACGTCGAACCATTGCCCGACGATCTGATGGACAAGCTCGAGCCGAAGATCGACAAGCAACAGGAACTGCCGGAAGAAGAGCGTAATAGTGAGAAGTATCAGCGTGCGAATGCGGTCGTCGACGAGTTGATGACGCTAATGTCTGTCGAGGGCATGCGTGGCGCCGGAATCGGTCGCGACGCCACCGGTGTGCTCTACGGTAATGGATTGCTTCCGGTTGCGCGCGTTCAATTGTCCGACGGTGCGTTGTTCGAGGACGCGCTGTCGCGACTCGAAAGCGAAGCGGGCGAGAAGCTTCCGGTCGCCGAACTTGGTGGTCACTCGATCCGTTATTTCGATGCCGACAAGGTCAAGATCCTGGTCGGTGTCATCGATGACCAGGCAATTTTCACGGTGGCCCCGGCGAGTTTCGACGACGCGCAACTTGGCGAAGTTCTTGGATTGGAGTTGCCCGCAAAGAGTATCGCGGATTCCGGATCGCTGGCGAAAATCGCCAGAGATCATGGCTTCACAAGTCACTACGTCGGGTATTTTGATTTCCAGGCGATTGCCGAGAGGTTCGTGGGCCAGGCCAGCGGGCTGGACGCGGAATTGCTTGCTCTGATGGACTACGATCCTGCAGAACTATCGAATGTTTGCCGGACGGAGATTCGCTCAGTAGCCGGAATCGCACCGCGCATGGTGCTTGGCTATACCGACATCGACGAGGACAAGCTCGACTCGACCGTGGTCATCGAGCTTCGCGACGATATCGCTGCCGGCATGCAGACTTTGCCTGCAGCGGTGCCTGGTCTCGGCGGTGACAAAGGAGCTCTGATGTCGTTTGGTATGAGCATCGACATGAACGCGGCGCGCAAGTTTTTTGAGGCCCGACTGGACGCAATGGAAGCGAAGCCATTCGAGTGCGAGTATTTTGCCGATCTGCAGGCAGGCGTTGCCGGCGGGCGGCAGGCGCTCAATCAGCAGGTGCCGCCAATGGTCTATGACTTCAAGGGTTTCTTGGCCGTCATTGACGATATCGAGGGTCTCGACGTGGCCACGCAGACGCCGCCAACCTCGGTCGATGGAAGTTTCCTTCTGGCAATGAACAACGCCGAGGCGCTGGTCGCTATGGGCGCGATGTTCAGCCCGGAAATTGCCAGCCTGAACCTGCAGGCCGACGGCAATCCGGTGCCGCTCGAGTTGCCGCAGATGCAGGCGATGGGTATCGCGGCCTTCGCCGCTATGAACGAGACCGCGTTGGCTATCTCGGTGGGCGACGATTCAGAGTCCGAACTTGACGACCTACTGAGCGCTGACGCATCGGATCCGTCACCATTCATGAGCTTCAGCATGGATGCCGCAAGGTATTACGGTTTCCTCGGCGACGCGATGGCGGCTGGTGGCGACGATCAGGAGAACGCACCGAGTCCGGAGATGCAGGCGGCCATGCAAGAGGTGATGGCCGCGATCGCCGATGTCTATGACCGGATGTCAGTCGACGTTCGATTCACTGAGCGAGGTGTCGAGCTCATCAGCTCGGTTACTTTGCAGGACTAAAAAAAATGAAGATTCTGACGAAACTGAATCTTTGCATTCTGGCGATCTCCCTCGCAGCTTGCGCCGGGCAAGAGTCCGTGCCTGCGACCGGCACGCACGTCGACATTGCG
>CAMYMP010000703.1 GCA_947259435.1 uncultured Woeseiaceae bacterium | reverse complement strand
AAGGAAAGGGCACATCCGTCTGGATGTGCCCCCATGCGCTTCGCAATAAACGCATGAGCGATCAAAACAGCGCCCGGATACTGCTGACGCCAGACTCATAGTTCCGCCAACGGCCGCTTGAACGTGGATGCAGTTCCTCGCGCACCTGCCACACGCTGGCTGTTTGGACCAGATTGTCTGCGTGCTGGAATTCCAGACACCGATCATCCCAGTCGAGCCCCAAGAACTCGAGCAAGTCTCGCAGCAGCGGCTCCGGCGAGCGGACCAGATCGTCGTAGTTCAGGACGAAAATATTCTCTTGCAGACAGGCGGCCCAGTGCTCCATCAAGCGCTCGTGCTGCCTGTAGTAATGGGCGATATTCCCGAGGTCCGTGGCATAGGGGAGATTGCGGCCAAGCTGTTGGAAGTACACGGACAGGCAGTTGTCCAGTGGGTTTCGTTTGGTGTAGACGATTCTCGCGGCCGGAAATAGCGCTTTGATCAAACCCAGATGCACATGGTTATCCGGCCGCTTGTCCGTAACATGCCGTGCCTCGGGAAACAGCTCCGCGCGCCTCGACACATACTCGTCAGCCAGTTGCTGGAGCTCCTCGGGCGAAGCATTCTGTAAGCGCTGCGGGTACGGCGCGAGCCTGCGCGCCAGCAGCCAGGGCAGTATATCGAGCTCACCACCGGCCGTGATTGACGGATGAGCGGCCAGGATCTGTTCGGCCAGCGTAGATCCAGAGCGGAACATCCCACAGATGAAGATTGGCGAGTCCGAAGATGACGTCGTTGCGTTTCTGATCCATTCCGCGTCACACCAGTCAATTAGCTGGTCGATCGCATTTTCGGTGGCGATTTGATCGTAGGGTGGATGGCGCAACTTGCCGAGCTCGTTAGCTGACGTGTAGGCCGCGAAGGCCTCATCGTACAGTCCAACATCGTCGAGTGCTTTGCCGAGCGCAAAATACAGCCCCTCATGGGCCAGGCGGTCATCTATCGTCGTGTTGGTGGCATCTCGAAGCGAGCTGATCAGTGGGTCCTTCGGGCTCGTCAAGCGCGACGCATAAGCAAGGCGTGCCAGTGAATCCCAGTGCCGCGGTTCGATTTTCAGAATCCTCTGATACACCGTCGTAGCCTTTTCTCGATCGCCCATCTCCTCGAAATGTCCTGCAAGATTAAACAACGCGGGAATATGCTCGGGCTCGACTTCGAGAGCACGCTCAAAAAACTCGCGCGCTTCGTCTGACCGTCGCATCTGGGAACTCAGCACACCCATGTTGGTGTATACCTCATGCACGCGTTCGATCCCCAGCTGTACAGACTTTTCGTACGCGGCCATGGCATCCGAATAGCGCTTTTGCTTCTTCAACAACAGCGCAAGATTAAAGTGCGCATCGGCGAGATTGGGCTGTCGCCCAAGCAGACGAGAATACTGGCTAATGGCCGCTTCCGTCTGGCCGATTCCGTCTAGAAGCGTCGCCAGACGCGTGCAATAACGCAGGCTGTCCGGCCTCTCCTCGATTAGCTCCAGGAGCGTATTGACAGCATCCGCGGGTCGCCGCGCCTGCAGATACAGCTCGGCGAGCGCATCAAGCGCAGCTTCCACCTTGTTCAGTCAGTTCCTGATACGCCTGCGCTGCCTCAGCGAGCCGACCATTTGCCTGCAATGCTCGCGCCCGTTCGGACACGGTGTCGAACTTAGTCAGTTGTTGTGTCATGTGCGCGGGACCTCGTCGAAAGCAAGGTCTTGAATTTCGATGTTCATCCGAAATCCATTAATAAACGAAAACGGGAGCGGCCGTATACCAGCTAAGGCACTTTGTTCACAAATAATCGTCGGGAAATGGTTCATTGCAATGCTTCGGCTATCTCAGCGCCTGCAAATGATTCGTCTGCGATTTCAGCTATCTCCTGCAAATTTGGCGGAAACCTGGCAATCGGGTAATTCATGCACGCTGCAGCGGCAGTGGCACTCGCAAAACGCACGAGCATTGCATCATCCATGCTCTTACTCATGGCATAAATGACGCCCGCCTTGAACGAATCTCCAGCCCCCAGTGTGCTTACTACGTCGACCTGGTATGGGCTGAGCTTCTGAATGCCCTGCCCTTTTCTGCCGAACCAAAGCTCTTTCGCGCCGAAAGTGAATATGACCAGCCCGGCAGTATGCTCAACATAGTCAGCGAACAGGGAGGCAAAATTTCGTTTGGGATAATTGCTGCGAAGGAATTCTGCAGAGACGATATTGACCTCGGAAAAGCGATGAATGTCGGAGTCTATTCGGCAATCCACCGTGGCATATTTCACATTGTGCTTGTGACATAGCCGGGCTGCTTCGATTGACTCGTCGAAAAAGAAAGGATCCAGACCTACGACTTTGGCCTGTTGTATCGCTTTCTCATTCGCAGCATTCCAACGCTGAGACTTGTTGGCATAGAAATGGCCGAACCGGCCAAAGGCCGTGCGGGTATTCTGATCGACAAACACGATGTCCTCCAGACCGTCGAAATCGGGGTCGTAGGTCATCAGTTCCAGAGAGACAGGGCTCGAGTCGAAGTAGGACACGAGTTCCGGGTAGGTATTACGGCCCAGAAAATTTCCGTCCAGGTGAACGGTCAGGCCCAGGTTTCCCAATACGACTGCGCACGTGCCGGTTTCTCCCCCAGGCAAGCGATAGCTCTCGGCGATTTCGCAATAACCGTCGCGTTCCGGAAAATCACTTTCAAGACGATGGCTCGTCGTCATCAAGGTCATGCCGTAGAGGTAGATGTCTCTTTCGCTTATGGACATAGGCTTTTTTCCGGGGCCCGTTTTAGCCTATCCATCGGCTCCGCCCGGTTCACGTTCAGCGTCTGCCATATCGGATTGCCGCCGCTGTTGATTGGCGCAGCAACACGGGCGGTGCGATTTCGCCCAACTCCTGAAGTTATGAAAGAGAATCTATTCTACATCAATCTCCTTAGCCGACCCTGGAGTCAGAAGGCGTAGGCCAGCCGCAGACCGACGATGCTATTGCTGTAATCGCTGTTGAACTGGCCGCGATAGTCCAGCGCCAGTGTGCTGCGTTCTCTTATATAGGCAAACCCGGCTCCCAGTACTGCACTACCGGACGTGATGTTGCGGTCGTCGATTCGCAACACTGTGCCGGGCACGCCTTCGTATGCATAGACGATACGTCCATCGTCAATGTCGAAGTCGTGGTTG
>CAMYMP010000702.1 GCA_947259435.1 uncultured Woeseiaceae bacterium | reverse complement strand
GGATGCAGGATGAAGTAATGGCCATCTCGCGAGATGCGCGACCTGCACCCGGAAAATAGCGAACTTCTGAAGAAAATTCTTGGTGCAATGAAGAGCTGAATTCTGTTCCGCTCAGAAGGACTTGCCGAGCGCACGTGCAAAATCCGCGTCGGTTAATTCACGAAACGCGGAGCGATAGCCGAAGTAAACGGCTATAGCGTAGAACACGATATCCATTGGATCGAAGGTAGCCGTCATGATCTCGATTGCGACATCGAGGTCCAGGCGTGCGAGAAGCTCGACGTATGGGATGCTCTCGGCGTCGGCAACAAAATATGCGACCGAAAGCAGGTTACCGAGCCCGCATCCGAGCAGCGACAAACCTGCCGCAACGACACCGAAGACCTGATCGATTCCTTTACCGACCTGGCGAATCGTGTAACCAACAGCAAATCCGATTCCAATTGCGATCCATCCGATTTGAAAGCCTGTTGCAACGGTTACGGCCGCCCATAAGCTTGCGCCCACCACGGCTGCGACCAGTCCAGCCAGCATTGCCATGACGAGTTTTTGCTCGGAACGCAGTTGTTCCAAAGCCATCTGAAGTTCCGGCTCGGACAGCCTTGCAGGCTCCTCCCGATCGTTCTGCTCAGTCGAGCCGCGTGTTTTCATGACAGATCCTCCCGATGCCTGCGTGATGACGGGCCGACCGTCTCAATGGAGATTGCCGATCGTGCGTTTGTATTTCCTGCACAGTAGCAGAATTTCGGTATCACCTGTGTGAAGTACGTATTGTTGCGTCGATAGCGGCAGCCGAATCTACAGACGGTCAACAGGAGGATCGAGCGTGCAAGATTATCCCCACCATTACGTTGCTGTTGCGGCGGCGCAGTCGGATAGTAATGTGCAGCTGTCGAGCCCGGGCCTCGACAACATCGAGTCGGCCGGACCGGCAGAATTCGGCGGCCCTGGCGACCTGTGGTCTCCGGAAACACTATTGGTCGCCTCTGTAGCGGACTGCTTCATCCTGTCGTTCAGGGCTATTGCGAGGGCGTCGAAATTCGAATGGACAGCGCTGAGTTGCGATGTCGTTGGCGTGCTGGATCGCATCGAGCGGGTAACGCGATTTACCGAGTTCAAAGTCCGCGCGGTGCTCGAGGCGCCGGATGGCACGAATGAAGACAAAGCACGGCGCCTGTTGTGAAGACAAAGCACGGCGCCTGTTGGATAAGGCGGAACGCAGCTGCCTGATTACCAATTCGCTGATCGCGAATTCGCACCTCGAGGCCGAGGTGCGTGTCACGGGCGTGGCGACCTGATTTTCGGCGTGCCGGCCGAACCAGTCAGCGACTGTTGCAGCGCTATCGAAAGCGCTTCGCAAGCATGCGATCGAGGCTGAGCTTACCAGCGCCCATAAAGATCAGCGGGATCAGCATCGCGACGAATAATAGCGGAATGCGAAAATTGCCGAAGCCCTTGTTCGAAACGGCATATCCCTTCCACAACTCGGCAAGGCTCGAGTAGTCGTCAGGCCAGTGCACGCCGAGGATCGCAACCCAGGTGACGACGACAAGGCTGAAAGCCCAGAAGCGAGTGAACAGGCCGAGGGCAAGTGCAATTCCGCCGAGAATCTCGACCCAGGTCACCATGAACCAGTTGAAGCTCGCAGGGAACAGACTTATCGGGAACGGGAAGTTCTCCAGTGAGTTCGCGAACCAGTCCGGCACATCGCCCCAGAGCGTGTCGGACGCATTGAATTTCTTCAGGCCTGCGCTGCCGAACTCATAGGCCATAAGCAGGCGAATGGGTAACAAGGCAACCCAGTCCCCTGTTGGTTCGAGCACATTGACGACGCGTTTCCAGTAAGCGTGAAGCCTGTCCATTTTTTACTCCTCAAGCTGGCGCTCGTGTGCCAGTCAGAATTTCGAGTTTTCTCATTTCCTCGAGTGCGGCGGCCCCGTGTTGAATCAGCGCACCAACATCCGGATAGTTGACTTGCTCCGCAAGCGCACGGAGCAAGTCCTCACCCGAAGCTTGCGAATCGTTCTGGCTGATCAATTCAAGCAGACCCGCGGTGATCGGATTCAGTTCGAGAAACCCGACCTTGTCGTCAATGCCCCGATAGACGGCAAGGAACACCGGCTGTTCGGCTGGTTCTGTCGGTATGTAGTCGCTGGAAATACGATGCACGGGGTATTGATACGCGTAAATCCAGGTCAAATCAGACTTGACCGGCACGTTCGCGAGCAAGTCACCATCCGGATCGACTCCGGTCAGGTCATTGCGTTCCTCGGAGATCGAGAGCGCCAGCTCGATGTATTCGTAATGAGCAAGCTCGATCAGGAACGGGAAGTCATCTTCCTGCAATTCGTATTCGTGCTGCAAAAATGCAAGGAACTCCTCGGGTAGTTGCAGAAAATACGGTGTTTCTGCGCGATGTCTCTGCATGAACTGCCGAACCAGGCTACGCCATTTCGTATCGGGCAGGAGTTTCTTCAAGACGGGAAACATATTCGACAATAAATTGAGCAGATTATTGATGTGCGCGGCGAATGCAAACTGTTTCTTCTGGAACTCCGGAAGCTCAGCCACTGGCAGCCTCCTTCTGTGCCGCCTCTGTTTGCAGCTGGCGTATGCGAGCCACCTCATCCAGCAGTTCCTGGACAGGCGGGAAGTTGAAGTCCCGCTCCAGCAACGTCGGTACGGCGCCAAAATGTGCGTAAGCATCCGCCAGAAGCTGCCAGGCCTGATCGTCCACCGGACTCGCGTGCGTGTCGATGCGCAGATCCTCAGCCTCGACATAATGTCCCGCGAGGTGAAAATAACGAAGCCGGTCGGCGGGCATCTTGCGCATGAATTCACGTGCATCGTATTTGTGATTGATGCTGTTGACGACAATATTGTTGATGTCGAGCATCAGGTCGCAATCGGCCTCTTCGAGAACTGCGAGTGTGAAATCGGCTTCGTTCATCGATGTATCGGTTGGCGTGTAATAGGATACGTTCTCGAGCGCGATGCGCTGTTCCAGTATGTCTTGAACTCGACGTACCCGCGCGGCGACATAGCTGACCGCATCTTCGGTAAACGGAATCGGCATCAGGTCGTAAAGATGTCCGTCATCTCCACAGTAGCTCAGATGTTCCGAGTACAGTCGGATTTTGTGCTCGGCCATGAAATCCTTGATATCCCGAACCAGCTGCTCGTCGAGCGGAGCGGGGGAGCCAATGGAGAGCGACAAGCCGTGTATCAGGAAAGGATAGCGCTCGGTGAACCAGCGCAGTTTTCTGCCGAGTGCGCCGCCGACGTGAATCCAGTTCTCCGGCGCGATTTCCATGAAATCGATCTCGCCGGCCGGCACGTCCTTCAGCTTGTCCGCCAAAGGCCGCCTGAGACCAAGGCCAGCGCCAGATACCGGGTATTGTGGAATGAGATCGCTCACAGGCATCTACTCATGTCGGAGCCCGCCCCCTTTGCGGGATATACAGGCTGTCTTTGGCGCCATATAGAGCGCTTGTAGTGGACAAGACCATGTCATAGCCAAAAATATTACACTGCGTGGCTCGCAGACACAGGCTACAGGCGGCGCAAACGCTCGATATATTGCGCCTCGTCAGGCGGACGATTCTGCCTTTGCGCTTCCCACAGCGTCTCCGCCAGACAGTCGATCATCGCATGCTCGGCCTTGTGCGCGTCGCCGGATTTTTGAGCCAGGTTCCTGAATATCGCGGCGATTCCGTCCGGCCGGTTCGTCGCGACCTGCTCTCGAATGCCGAGATGCAGGCCCATGTGCAAAAATGGGTTCGTTTTGCCGCGCTCTACACTGAAGTCCTGGTCAAGGTCGCCCGTGACCGCTTCGTGATACTCGGGATGCTCGGCGATGACCGCTGCGATCTGTGCCTCCAGCGGCGATAACTCGAGATTGTCGCTGCGTTTCTGCCAGGCAACAGCGTACATCTTGCGCAATTCGTTGCGGTCCTGGCCAAAAATCATCCGAGATCCTTGTGCACATCGGCTTGCGCGCCTTGCAGATGTATCGGCCGTGAAGGATCAGCCAATGATGCGCGTCTTTCTTGAATTCGTCGGGCGTCGTCCGCACAAGGCGCTTCTCGACTTCGAGGGGTGTCTTGCCGGTGGCGATGCCTGTGCGGTTCGCGACACGAAAAATATGCGTGTCGACTGCAATTGTCGGCAGACCAAATGCCGTATTCAGCATGACATTTGCCGTTTTGCGTCCGACTCCCGGGAGTTTCTCGAGATCGGCACGCGATTGCGGCACCTCGCCACCGTGCTCGTCGACAAGTATCCGACACGTCTTGACGATGTTTTCGGCCTTGTTGTTGAAAAGGCCGATGGTCTGAATATAGGGTTTGAGCCCCGCAACGCCGAGCTTCAGGATTTTCTCGGGCGTGTTGGCCACCGGATAAAGTTTGTCGGTTGCCTTGTTGACACTGATATCAGTTGCCTGGGCCGAGAGAATTACCGCGACGAGCAATTCGAACGGGTTTTTGTAGCGAAGTTCGGTTTCGGGGTTCGGATCGAGCTCCCGCAGCCGGGCGAAAATAGCCGTGCGTTTTTCCCTGTTCATCGGTCGTGTTGTCTAAGCCTGCGTGATGCGTGCGCGCTACCCGAACTGCGGCGCTTGAAGTCCAGATATTTCTTGAGGGCGACCGCAAGGGCGAGGCTGAAAAACGCGCCGGGCGGCAGGATCGCGAGCAGCAGTCCGCTGTCGGCAAATGAGAAGCCGTTAAATGGCTCGCCACCGGTAATCATATCGAGCCGCGACAATATCGATGCCTGTCCGACAAATTCGCGAAACGCGCCAATGGCCATGAGCAACATCGCGAACCCAGCGCCCATGCCGATGCCGTCGGCGATGCTTGCGCCAATCGGGTTGCGTGAAGCAAAGACCTCGGCGCGAGCAACGATCGCGCAATTTGTCACGATCAGCGGAATAAATATGCCGAGGGAGCGATCCAGCATGGGAAACCAGGCTTTGAAGATCAGCTCGATGCAGGTGACGAGGCTGGCGATGATCAATACGTATATCGGGATACGGATTTCAGGCCTTATCCAGCGGCGAGTGGCAGATACCAGCGCGTTCGACATGGTCAGCACAAGCAGCGTCGCGACGCCAAGACCGAAGCCGTTGACGAGCGTCGTCGTCACGGCCAGAAGCGGGCACAATCCGAGTAATTGCACGAGTCCCGGATTGTCTTTCCACAATCCGGTCTGCAGTTGGTCCAGGAATCCGCCCGAAGTCATTCCGCTGCCTCTGTCGCCGGGGCCTGAAAGATCTCGGCGCGGTGGGCGTCAAAATATATCAGCGTTTCGCGAATCGCTTTCATGACGGCGCGCGGAGTTATCGATGCCCCGGTGAGTTGGTCGAACTCGCCACCGTCAGTCTTTAGCGCCCAACCGGCTATCT
>CAMYMP010000701.1 GCA_947259435.1 uncultured Woeseiaceae bacterium | reverse complement strand
ATCGTCTGCACCAGAAAGAGCGCGCTGTGATCTGGACCGTCTGTAACGAGCTGGATATCGGCCGTGTCGATCTGGCTCAGCTCGAGGCGATGATCCGCGCACAGAAAGGATTCCGGCGCTCGCCTGCGGGCGATGCCGATACGCGGCGCATCAAGCAGGCTTACCAGGCACTCGGCGTCGACGAATCGGCAAGCAATGAGCAGATCAAGAAAGCGTACCGGCGGGCCATGAACAAGAGTCATCCCGACAAAATAGCGGGGAGCAATCCGGGCGCCGAACTCGTCGCCGAAGCCGAGAAACGCACGCGCGAGATACGCAAAGCCTACGAAATGCTCAAAGCGCGGCGGTCGATTCGATAAGGCCTGTCGCAATGCGGCGGCCTCAGGTACATTTGCCCCAGCAAGAGGAGTAAGCGTGACACCACTTATCGCACCTTCGATTCTTTCGGCCGATTTCGCTCGCCTGGGTGAGGATGTCGACGCCGTGCTGGAGGCTGGCGCGGATATCGTGCATTTCGATGTCATGGATAATCATTTCGTGCCCAACCTGACCATCGGCCCGCTGATCTGCGACGCATTGCGCACGCATGGTGTCGCGGCGCCGATAGATGTGCACCTGATGGTCGAGCCCGTGGATCGGATCATCCCGGATTTTGCGATGGCCGGCGCCAACTACATTACGTTCCACCCTGAGGCGAGCCGGCACATCGATCGGTCACTCGCCCTGATTCGCGAACACGGCTGCAAGGCAGGGCTCGTTTTCAACCCCGCAACACCGCTTGCGTGCCTGAATCATGTGATCGACAAGGTCGACATCGTGCTGATCATGTCGGTCAACCCGGGCTTCGGCGGGCAGAAGTTCATACCGTTGGCACTCGACAAACTGCGTGAGGCGAGGAGCATCATCGACGACAGCGGCCGGGAAATACGCCTTGAGGTCGATGGCGGCGTGAAGATCGACAATATCGGTGAGATCGCCGCAGCCGGGGCCGACACCTTTGTTGCAGGATCGGCGATCTTTGGCAGCGACGACTACGCTGCGACGATCACTGCGATGAAAAAAGAGATAGCAAAAGCCGCCTAGAGCTTGCGGTTCGGCCTCGCACCGTAAACGACAATGGTCTTACCGCTGGCCGTGACGAGTCCCTGCTCCTCGAGCACCTTAAGTACCCGGCCGGCCATTTCGCGCGAGCAGCCGACAAGGCGGCTCAGCTCCTGCCGACTGACCTTGATCTGCATGCCGTCCGGATGCGTCATCGCATCAGGCTCGTTACAGAGATCCATGATCGCGTGCGCGACGCGTCCGGTCACGTCGACAAAGGCGAGGTCGCCGAGCTTGCGGTTGGTACGATCCAGCCGGGTCGCGAGCTGGGTTGCCAGTTCGAAGACCAGCCCCGGGCTCTCGCTCGCAATCTGTCGAAAACGCGGATAGGTCATTTCGGCTATTTCGCACTCGGTGCGCGTCCGGACCCAGGCACTGCGGGTCGGTTGCTCGTAGAAGAGCCCCATTTCGCCGAAGAACTGACCTTTGTTCAGATAGGCCAGCACCATTTCGTTGCCGTCTTCGTCTTCGATCATGACTTCGACTGAACCGTCGACGATGTAATACAGCACGTCCGGCAGATCACCAGCGTGAATCATTACAGTCTTGGAAGGGACAGTCCGTACGCGGCAGTAGCTCAGGAATCGATTAATCGCCGGTACATCGCTCAGGGTCTTCGCTGTGGTCTGCATAGGTTGGTCCTCAACGCTGGTGCGCCCCTCTTTTAATACAGTTCGCTCGGAAGGGCAAGCTAAGTCCGTGTTTCTATTGATTTCATAGCCGATAGGCCGTTTTTGTCATCACTTTGGCAGTAAGTTGCATAAGTCGCTGTACCGGATCGGGCAATTGTGCCGCGCCCGCCGTGATCGCGTTTTCGCCGTGTTCTTGTTCTTCGTCTCGCATCTTTTTGACGATGGCACGGCTTTTCGTGTCGTGATCAGGCAGTCGATCGAGATGGCTGTCGAGGTGCGCACACACTTGTTTCTCGGTCTCGGCGATGAAACCGAGGCTCCAGCGGTCGCCGAGAACGCCACTTGCCGCGCCGATCGCGAAGGCGCCCGCGTACCAGATCGGGCTGAGTCGACTCGGTTCCGCATCAAGCTCGGCCAGTCGTTGCTCGCACCAGGCCAGGTGGTCGAACTCCTCATCGGCGGCGCGCTGCATATGCTGCTCTGTCGTAGCGTCCCGCGCCACAGCGGCATGGCCCTGGTACAGTCCCTGCGCGGCGACTTCACCCGCATGGTTGACGCGCATCAGGCCGGCAGCATGCGACTTCTGCTCGTCGCTGAGCTCGCTTTCGGCAATCTCCGCCGCAGGATTCTTACGCGAGGGCCGTCCGGCAGGGGCCGCAATCGTGCGAAGTGCATTATTGGCGCCGGCGAGCAGACGGTCGAGCGGGGTCAGATTCCGGCTTTGCATGAACGGGATTATAGCAATAGCAATCTGCCGTGTACCGACGGTATACTCCGCGGCCCGCGAAAGATGGAGTATGAGAATGAATTTGCGCAACATGTACGTCGTCGGCCTGCTGGTGCTTGCAACACCTTTGTCTGCAGCCGAGGAAGAGGAAGCGGACAAGAGCCCGTGGGCCGGCAAGGCAACGCTGGGCTACCTGGCGAGTTCCGGCAATACCGACAACTCGAATCTCAAGTCGGCCTTCAGGATCAGCTACACGAGCGGGGACTGGAAACACCAGTTCGGAGCGATTGCTATCTTCGCGGCGCAGGATGACGAGACTACGGCTGAGAACTACGAAGCGTTGTGGAAGAGTGAGCGCAATTTTTCCGAGCATAACTATCTTTTCGGGCAATTGAGCTGGCGTAAAGACCGCTTCAGCGGCTACGACACCCAATTCTCGCAGACAGCCGGTTACGGGCGTCGGCTCATCGACACGGATAAGCACAAGCTCAACGCCGAAGTAGGCGGCGGTGCGCGGCAGTCAGATCTTGCCGACGGCACCGAAGAGAGCGAGACGATTGCGCGGGGCGCTCTGAACTACACCTGGCAGTTGAGTGAGACGGCGGCATTCCAGCAGGACATCGTGGTCGAGAGCGGCCAGGAGAACACGTACCTGGAGTCGGTGACCCAGCTTTCAGCCACGCTGGTCGGGAACCTCGCACTCGTGGCCTCGTACACAGTCAAAAACAACTCGGATGTCCCGCCATTGACCGAGAAGACCGATACCTTCACGGCCCTGTCGCTCGAATACACCTTCTAAGCGGTGCCAACGTATTCCTAAGTAATTGAATTAATTGCTGAAAAGGCGCCCACTCCCGGGCGCCTTTTTTTGCCCGAAGATGCCCCGATGGTTTGCATTGGGCGGGGCGGTCAAGTAGAATTTCGCGCCTTTCCGCCCTCCGCCAGCTCGCAGGGCCGAAGCAACTGAATTCCCGACGGAAACAAGACAATGAAGACGTATTCTGCAAAACCGGCAGAGGTTCGCCGCGACTGGTTCGTGGTCGACGCTACGGGCAAGACCCTGGGTCGCCTGTCGACCGAGATCGCACACCGCCTGCGCGGCAAGCACAAACCCGAGTACACGCCGCATGTCGATACGGGTGACTACATCGTTGTTGTCAACGCCGAAAAAATCCGCGTGACCGGCAACAAGCTCAAAGACAAGATATATCACCGTCACACGGGCTATATCGGCAACCTCAAATCGATATCGCTCGAGAAGCTGCTCGACGAGGCGCCGGAGCGGGCGTTACAAAGTGCCGTCAAAGGCATGCTGCCGCGCGGACCCCTGGGCCGCCAGATGTTCTCCAAGCTGAGAGTATTCAAGGGCCCCGAACACGATCATGCTGCACAGCAGCCGATCCCACTTGAAGTGAATGCATAATGAGTGACACACAGTATTACGGAACCGGCCGTCGCAAAACTTCGACAGCCCGTGTTTATCTTAGGCCCGGCAGCGGTGGGATTACGGTTAACAACCGGCCACTCGACGTGTTCTTTGGCCGCAAGACGGCGCAGATGATCGTCAGGCAGCCGCTGGTACTCATGCAGATGACCGATACCTTCGACGTTAATGTCACGGTCAAGGGCGGCGGCACGACCGGCCAGGCCGGCGCGATTCGCCACGGATTGACACGCGCGCTGATGCAGTACGATGAGTCACTGCGCCCCACGCTGCGCAAGGCCGGATTCGTGACACGCGATGCTCGCGAGGTTGAGCGCAAGAAGGTTGGTCTTCGCAAGGCTCGCCGCGCAACGCAGTACTCGAAGCGCTAAGCTCGAGCTGCGATTCCGCCCGTCTTGGGGGATCGTCTAGCGGTAGGACTGCGGACTCTGACTCCGCCAACCCAGGTTCGAATCCTGGTCCCCCAGCCAAACCGAGGCGGGTCCCTTGTGGGGCCCGCTCTGGTATACAGCGGGCGTTCGGATGAATGCCCTGTTGCACCTATCGAGCAGCGTCGCCGCAAATCAACCCCGCTCCCCCATTGAGTCGCGCCCTGCAGCCCACGACTCACGTGGAAATAGCAGTGCGATGTCTGTACTTTGACGCATGAGCACAGCGAGTGTGGACGTGAAAACAACAACAATAATTAAAGGAGATCGCAATGAACGATATCTTATTTCTGAACAACATGATCACTCCGAAAATCATTACCGTTGTCTATTGGGTGTTGCTGCTCGGCCTGGCCGTTGGTGGTCTTGTCTATACGTTCAACGGCGGCGGGATCATGGGTTTTGTGGGTACGATCGCGGCGCTTGTATTTGCTCGCATCTGGTGTGAGCTGTTTATCGTTTTTTTCAAAATGAATGAAGCATTGCAGGAATTACGCAGCAAATAAGTCGCTTTGTCCTGCGTTGGGTAGCGGCACGCGTCGATGAATCACGATTGAAGGCCTGCCGTTGCCCGACGCCCAGGTGTTCGACCAGCAGTTTGAGGATCTGCGGCGGCTAGACTAGCCGTGCCCGGACCGGTGCAATTTCGCGTCGTGCGTTTGAAAATGGTCGCCGAACCAGCGATTGAGGTCAGTAATCAGCTGGGCTTCGTTGAGAACGCCGTCGTCCTCGACATCGTCCATGATGTCACGAAGGTCATCTAGCAGTATTTCGTGATCTTCCTTGTGTTCCGCATAGGCCGGATACCGCGTCTTGCGCATCATCTTCTCCTCAAGCGCGAAATGCGCCGAGATCTGCGCATATATTTCACCCAGCGAATCGAGGATCTGATCAGGATCGACGCTTTGCTGTATGGCTTCATGCAGTTCGTTGATCAGTCCGATCAGTTCACGATGTTCGTGATCGACCTCGGTGATTCCGACTTTGAATTCGTCTTTCCATTGCAACAGGCTCACCGAATTCTGAAGCCTCCGTTCTCGGCCTTAAATGTAATTGTCAGATAACGTCCAGCTTCGAGCACGACATCCTCTGTATGAGTATAGTCCCATGTATCAGCTTGCGCTGAATCGCGCATCCGCACGCTGATCCTATGTGTGCCGGGAACCATGTCGAAACGTTCGTAGACCGATGCAGGCCCGTCTCCCCAGAGTCCCGAAGGTTCGGCCTGCAGCTGAATCATGACGTCGCCATCAAACTCAAGCTCGATCAACAGTGGAACGCGCTTGCGTTCACAGGACTGAGAGCGTCGCATATTCGGCGCCAGTTCGGCTATTTGCTGAGGGGTGAGCTGCACGCAGGGCTTGACACGCTCGGTTGCGTGACTCAGGGAGAGCTTGACGGTGGCCGACTCCGGCGACGCGTAATCGTAGCGCGGCCAGAACGACAGGTAGCCGACCACGAACGCGAAAGCCGCATAAGCGATTGCCTGTAAAACGTAGCGCACTGCCTTACGCACGGTCCGCTCTCCGGCTCGTGGTTCTCGCCGGTAATTTTTCGAGCGAAGCCGCGAATTCTGCGAGCGCACGTGCGCGCCGGCGCTTGCTGCCCGGGGGCAGCCAACTGAGGCTCAGACGGTCGCGGTCCACCCGTTTGCGCAGGTACGGGTCCCGCGTGCGCGCAACGCGTTCGCGGGTCCAGTCGTCGCCGAGTCGGTAGTAGCAGTCTCCCTCGGCGCAGCCCGCGAGCATTACTCCGTCCGCCAGGCCACGGGAGAGGACGAAATCCACAAATGCCGGCGGCAGCATCGCGATGCACGGCATCTTGATGAGCCGAGTGTTCTTGAAGCTTTCCCTCTCTACGCCGGCGTGGTCGCATGCATAGATCAGGACTCTCGGCACGTCGTCGAAACTCGCAGACGTTTGCAGCGTCCGCTCACGCAGATCGGCAATAGAATGGTCGGGCAACTCGATGCCCGGCACGATCGCGGTCGCTCGGCGAAACGGCGTCGCCGTGGGGCAGGCGCCTGCGCAGATTCCACAACTCACACAGTTGTCGATGTCGACAATAGCCTCGGTGGCGTACGCAAGGCCATCGCTGCGAGGGCCCATCGTGATCGCGCTGAATGGACAATCGTCGAAACAACGTCCACAGCCGTTGCAGTTGTCGAGACTGACCACGGCAACCGGTCGTGGTTTCGCCGGCGGAATCCACGGCATCAACGACAAGAGGATCGAACCTGCGACCAGGATCAGCCACAAGCGTCCGCCAGGTATTACATCGAGAAGCGGATAAGCCGCGAGGTAGTACCAGTCGAGATTGACGGTCGCTGGCACAACATCGAGATTCGCTGGCCCCTGACTGACGGCCGGGTAGACGAGCGACAGCACGAGCAGCGTAATGGCCGTGCCGATGGCTAATGGTCTGGGCGGATTGACCCGAGCCCGGGCGTGCCGCTGGATGTGTAACCACATCAGGAACAGCATGAACAGCGGCGCGAAGATGTGCATGAAGACCATCAGTGTGAAAAAGCGGCCGCCGAGCGTCGAGCTATTCAGGAAGTTGTTCGCAATCGGTTCGCCGAAGAACGGCAACGTATCGAGCCACTCGGAGGTCGCGACCGCGACGTATTGCGCCAGCTTGTCCCACACGAGCCAATATCCTGTGATGCCACAGATGTAGATAAACCAGAGCAGCGGGACGCCCGTCAGCCAGGCGAAGAAGCGTTTGCCACGCAGGCGATCGAGCGAGAACTCGCGCAATATGTGCAAAAAAACCACGATGACGAGCGCGTCCGACGCATAGCGGTGCAGGCTGCGCATGACTCCCGCCGCGTACCACTGATCGTTTGTTATGTACTCGACGGATGCATACGCGTCGGTTATCCCGGTGTCGAAGAACAGGTAAAGATAGATGCCGCTGGCCGCAACAATCCAGAAAAAAAACCAGCCGAGTGACCCCAAATGGGCGAGGGGATTGGCGCGCTGCCCGAAAGTCCAGTCAAAAACTGCTTCGGCGCGCGCAAACAGAATTCGGAGAGTGCGTTTCAGAAACGCCATGAAAATACGGTCATCTTGCGTGCCGCCACTCGTACACGATAAACGCCAGTATAGCGCCGAGGCAAAGCA
>CAMYMP010000700.1 GCA_947259435.1 uncultured Woeseiaceae bacterium | reverse complement strand
CGGGTAGCGTCGCGTGCATGGCCTGGCGAATGGCAGCCAGGCCCGTGGGCGTCACGCCGTCGCGACGCGCGCCAAGCGCATCAAGTCTTGCTGTCAGGTAGTGCAGGCGGTCGTTACCCCAATGCCATTCCCCTGCGGAATGCACCGTCGCGTATTGCGCCAGTAACGCGTCGGGCAACGCCCTCCGTATCCCCACGCCAATACAATGTAATGGCTTCCAACAGTTCGCCGTCGAAATTCGCCTTGTGCGCATCGGCTGCCAAGGCATCGATGAGTGCGCGGCGATGCTCAACCGGCGGCGCCCGCCCTCTGTCAAGGAACGGCACGCCAAGCTCTGCTGCGAGGCGACGACAGTCTTCCTCGGCGTATGCGGCCAGCATGCCGGAATGCGGGCGAAAGTCATCGCCAGCGCACGCCTGCGTCAGGTAGTAACGCAATTCGATGTCGTAGCTTGCCGCAAGGCCGGGCAGATACTTGGCGAGCAGGTATGAATACGGATCATCGAGTTCCAGGAAAGCTGACACGACATGCGGCCGGCGCGTGAGTTTGCGGCGCATTTCCGCATATGAACGCGTCGCAGACAGCGTTCTTTCGCTAACCAGCAGATTGAACAGTTTGGAGCGGAGCTTGCGACCAGCGCTCACGCGTCATCCCATGCCGCAGACGGTTTCCACAATAACTCGTCCAGGTCGGGCTGCCAGCGATACTTCCGCATATCGATACGCCCCGCAATGACGGTGACGTCCTCCATCATAAGTCGTTTGCTCTGCTCCTTGTACGGGCGGCTGCCTTTCTCGAAGGCAATTCGACCGGAGGCCTGGATCACGCGATGCCACGGCACGTCGTGACCGCCGGGAAGTTGCCGCAGTGCATAGCCAACCTGGCGTGCGCCCCGGGGTATCCCTGCAATCTCGGCGATTTGGCCGTAGCTCGCGACTGAACCACGGGGAATGTCGCGAATGGTGTCCCAGATTCGCTCCAATCGCACTCGCCTGTCCACAAGCCTCTCCCTTAACCAAGCCCGAGGCGCGCCTGAATCTCGCGCTTCGCATCCTGCAAGACCGTATCGCGATCAAGCGAGTCGAGGATCTGTTTGACGACGTGTTTAGGGCCCCCGTCGCCCCAAGACTTGCCCTTGCCGAGATATTCTGCAGCAACCTGCCCAACGACGTAGGTACTGTAATAGGCAATCGCTCCTTGCGCACCCGCTGTGACGATAGTGGACAATCCCGCCGTCCCCACCTTTAGCGCGCTCGAAACAATGTGTAGCGCCCAGACCGTGCCCATCAATGCTGCGGACTCTGCAACGATCACTTTGACCAGCGTACCGGCTTCCCTGCGGCTAAGTGGCAGACCATAGACCCGCGACAGGTGTATCACCATGCCGACGTCTATGAACGCAGCCGCGAACAGATCCGCGACAGGCACTGGATTGAACGCGACTGCGATGCCCTTGCCCACGCAATACGTGCGTACCAGTCTGTCGCCGATTTCACGTCGTGCTGCCAGGATGCGGCGCCCGACCTGGTCGCTAAGGTCGGATGCGAACAGACTTGCGTTCAGTGCCGCCAGTGTTTTTCCCTCGGCTTCCAGAATGTCCCACAGCTTGAGCCGCAAAGCATCGACATCAGGTTCGCGCGACCGCTTGCTTTGAATTTCGTCGCCATTGGCAGCAACTTCAACCACCGTTTGCGGCCGCGGTTGTGCAGCCACGGGAATGACATGCTCCGCGTCAACAATGCCGTCGGTCTTATCGCGAATGGATCGCAGTAAGGCTCCCTGCTCATCGCGCGTAAACAAGTCAATCTTGTTGAGCGCCACGAGAACCGGGCGGCCTTGTGCCAGCAAATTACGCAATGCAAGCAGTTCGGTTTCCGTGATGTCCCCGTCGAGGACGAAAATAACCAGATCAGAACGGCCAGCTACTTCGCGAGCCATTGCCTCGCGGTCCTCCCCGCCAGCCTCGTCAAGACCTGGCGTATCGATCAGGAACACGCCACCCGCCTGCACTTCGTTCCAGGCCTGCATAGACGACTGGCGCGTTTCCCCGTGAAGGGGGCTGACCGAGAATGCCTCGCTGCCAATCAGAGCATTGAGCAACGACGACTTGCCTGTGCTTACGCGCCCAAGCACGGCCAGATGCAAATGGCCATGCTCGAGTTTGTCGAGCATGGCTTCTACGGCCTGGTAGTCATGTGCCAATGAGTCGCGCACGCCCGCAGGAAGACGTGCATCGTCGATGAGCTCGCGCAAGCTCTCGCGTGCCAGTGTCAGGTGGTTTGAGCCGGCGTTCTGCCCGGCCTCAGCCGGCGCCCGTTTTTTGCTCCAGGGCCATCTTGGCAACGCGGCGTACGCCCGCTTCAATATGTTCACTGATCCCTTCCTCGAATTCTCTGGCGGCAATGTCGGGCACAAGCTTTCCATGACGCGACAGGGTCAGAACCAGGCTACGGCCAAGCGCATCGAAAATCAGCCCGTACGCGACAGCGTGCACGAGACCACCGGCGACCGTGCCAATTCCCGGAAACGCCTTCAAACCATTGCCGGCGACCGCAAGAGACAGCGGCAACGCCCGTCCCACCCGGCTCTGACTCAAATTGAGAAACTCCTCGATATCGAGGTCTCGCGGCGTCGCACTATAAAGCTTGCACAGCTCCTGCGTCATCGCCGTGCCGATATAACCCTGAATCAGGACGTCGGTACCCGGGCTGACGGCAGCAAGGGCGCCGACCACCGCCTTGCGCGTCGAACTACGGATGATCTGTTCCGATCGCTGCAATCTGTATTCAGCTTCCGCGTCTGCGAGTTTGTCCGCGGCAAGCCGAAAAACAGCACGATCACGTTGTTCGTCGATCGAGTCCATGGTTTCCTCGAGCAGACGGTTGATCGCGACAACGAGCACACCGACATCGGCCGGGCGATGCCGTCGAACGACGTCCTCCGAGCCATCGGGACCACGTTCGATGACCTCTACTTCACCGCCCGCGGAAACTGCAACGACGCGATCCCGTTCGACCGTGCCACCCAGAGAGTCCAGATGCTCGAGAAGCCGCTGTATCAATGCGGCCTGCTCGTCGACGTCGAAGCGATCGGATTTGTTCATGACCATTACTACAGGCTTGGAAAGCGTCAGCAGATGCTCGACAGACCGAACCTCGTCTCGTGTCAGATCGCCATCGCAGACAAACAGCACCACGTGCGCACGCTGCGCTTCCTGGAGCGCTTTCTCATCGAATCCTTCTTCATGACCGCCGGTACCCGGCACGTCCGTCAACAGGATCTGGTGCCCCAGGTCATCGCGCCATCGATAATGTTGAATGTCGGCCGTCGAACCTGCAACGACATCGACAGAGACCTCCGCAGCGGGAATGAGGGCCTTGATCAGTGAGCTCTTGCCCGTGCTGACTTCACCAAAGAAACACAGGTGAATTGCACCAGCTTGTTGTCGTGCTGCCAGTTCCTGAAGCTCGGCCTGCACTGAACTGACATCAACGCCGGAGGCCTCGGCCTCGCGGAGACGTTGTTTGATGTTGTCCTGGGTCAGTTTTTCCGGTGCCGACCGCTTCGCGTCAGGAATCTTGCGGCGCACGACGAGACGCCATACCAGCCAGATGGCGGTGACGACCAGCGTCGCCATCACGCCCACGTAGACGTACAATAGCGCCTTCGGCCCTTCAACGAGCCGGTCCCAGACGTTCAGAGCCGACTCGGTAACGAACAGCACCGCCGCAATCGCCACGATAAAGACGAGCAGGATCAATACCGCGATTGCAATCCGAATGAATCGGTCGAGTTTCATATCCGATCAGACTGCCGTAAATGACATCGAATAGGAAGGTTGTGAGCACACGCCTGGCCGGCGGGCGGGGCGTTTGTCATCGGTAGTAAAGCGCAGCGACAAAATTGCCGGGAGCAATTTTGGACGCACGCAGTGCGCCCGAAGGGTCGGCAACAGGAAGTTGCCGATCAACCGAGCCATGAAGATGAGGGAACTCCGCCCCAGAGGTAGCTACAACTGTTCGGCAACCCAGCGGTCGATCTTGTCTTCGAGCATCGACAGTGGCATTGGTCCGTCCATCAGAATTTGCGTGTGGAAGTCCTTCACGTCGAACTTGTCGCCGAGGCGGGCTTCGGCATTGTCCCGAATCTCGCGGATCTTGAGTTGTCCGATCTTGTATGCCAGCGCCTGTCCCGGAATCGCCATGAATCGCTCGGCCTCAGCCACGGCGCGCGCCTCCTTGACCGCCGAATTCTCGTACATAAAGTCGAGTACGTCCTGCCGGCTCCATCGCTTGGCATGAATGCCGGTGTCAACAACCAGGCGAATCGCACGCCACAGCTCCGCATTCAGCGCGCCGAAGTACTGGTACGGGTCCGTATACACGCCGAGTTCTTTGCCGAGCGACTCGGCATACAGGCCCCACCCCTCCGTATAGGCGGTATAGCCGCCGAAACGCCGAAAACCGGGCAGCTTGTCGTTTTCCACTTGCAGCGATCGCTGGAAGTGATGTCCTGGAATCGCCTCGTGCAGGAACAAAGACTCCATCGCCCATATCGGCCGTGCTTTGATGTCGTAAGCATTGGCGTAGAAAATACCGGGGCGGCTACCGTCCGGCGTGCCGGTCTGATACTGACCGCCCGCGGCTGATTTCTCACGGAACGGCTCGATACGTCGCACCTCGAATCCGGTTTTCGGCGCCACGTCGAACAGGCTCTTCGACAGTTCGCCGATTCGTTCCGACATATCTCGATAACCCTGAATCAATTCTTCGGGCTCGTCGAAATAGAACTGGTCATCCTCGTTGAGAAATTCGAAAAAATCATGGAGGTCGCCGTCGAATCCGACCTGCTCCATCACGCCCCGCATCTCGCCGTGAATACGCTCTACTTCATCGAGCCCGATCTCGTGTATCTGATCCGGCGTCAGGTCCGTCGTCGTGATGCGCCTGACGTTATACGCATACCATTCATCGCCATCCGGCAGGTCATAGATCCCAACGGTCTCACGCGTCGCGCTCATGTAATCGTCAACAAGGAAATTCCGTAACCGCTCATACGCCGGAATGACTTTGTTCTCGATTGCATCCTTGTAAGCCGCCGTCAGCCTCTGGCGGTCTTCGTCGCCGAAGTCTTCAGGCATGTTGCTTATCGGGCCATAGAAACCGCTCTCTTCGGCCGAGGCGACAATTTGTGACGCCAGCTGCGGCACGACCTTTTCCATCAGAATTCGCGGCCGAACGACGCGTTTGGCCATACCTTCTTTCATGTTCTCCACGACCTGGTCGTTGTAGATCACGAAATCGTCAATGCGCGCCAGCCAGTCGTCATAGTCTTTGACCGTCTTGAACGGATGCAGACTGGTGCCACTACCGAGTTGCACGAAAAAGGTTACTGCTGACCCGAACTGATTCAGCGGTTGCAGGTGTCCCGGGAATCGATTGCCCTCAAGTGATATCTCACGATTCAGCTTGAACAAGTCGTAGCTCAGCTGATCCTGGCGCGCCAGCTGCTCGCGATCGATCTCGAGCAAACGCGCGAGAAATTCCTCATCCATTTTGCGTTCGGTTTCTCGGTACTCCGGACTCAGCGAGTTTGCAAACTTGTCGTTGTATCGATAGTCACCAATCGCCGTCGCTCGTACCGGGTTGAGCTCGAGGCCCCGTTCGAAGTATTCATCGAACAGCGCGGTCAGTGCGGCGGGTGCGTCGATGGCATCTGCCACAGGGTCGGCTGGCGGCTGATCGCTGCTGCACGACGCAAGAAACAGCGCCGCAGCCAGCATGGCCGTCGGTAGTGATTTCATTGGAACCCTCTCGTGAATCAGAGGGGTATCAGACCATAAAACCGAGATCGCGTTGCATGAAATTGTCGATATGCGGCGCGACGATATCCAGCTCGGCATCCGGAATCCCGAACCACTTGGCCAGCGTGGCCGCAAACTGGTCCGCTGAGGTCGACGGAATCATCCGGCCGCCGCCGACATCTTCGTCACCACCGATCTCCAGCACCGGAAATGAGCCGTAGACGTCCCGGCCAACGACGCTGCCGCCGACGACGATCTGGTTGCCGCCCCAGGCGTGATCCGTGCCGTCGCCGTTGGAGGTCAATGTGCGGCCGAAGTCTGACTGCGTGAATGCAGTGACGGAGTCCACAACGTCCAGTTCAACCGTCGCAGCGTGAAAAGCGGCGATCGATTCGCTGATGTTGGCCAACAGTCCGGGCTGATTCTGATTCTGGTCATCGTGCGAATCGAACCCGCCGGTGGCAACGAAAAATATCTGACGCTGCATCTGCAACAGATCCCGTGACGCGATCAGTTGCGCAACTGTTCTAAGTTGGGTGCCCAATTGCCCTGACGGAAACACAGTGGTAACAAGTTCTTTTGCCACGGCGTCCTCTATCGCAGCGGATACTTTTTCGGCCGAATTGATCGCGCGTCGCTGCACGGCAGCGAAGCCGCGTTCGTAAATCGACTGGTATGGCGCGTCGATAATGCGCCCAAACGCCTGGCCCTGTTCGTAGAGCAGGCCTGCACCTGGATCTGATGACATGAAACCGAATTCCAGCGGGCCCGCGGCGCCCATGACATAGGCGGCAGTCTCGTCCGCCGACTGGAAAGTGTTAGTGCCAAACAACGATGCGTTGGTGGCCATCTGCTGGCCCGCAACATTGGTACGAATAAGGTCCGCCATGCGACCCGCCCAGCCGGTTTTGCTGGGCGTCTTGCCGCGCAGCGACAACCACTGATCCTGCTGATCGTTGTGCGAAAACAGCTGCGGCGGCAATGCGACCGATTGACTGAAGAACTGGTCCTTCGTCGTCGGCTCGATCAGCGGCCCGACGTTCGCGACGAATGAAGCAGCCCCGGATTCGAACAGTTGCTGCAGACTCGTCATCGCCGGATGCAAGCCGAACGGTTCGCTGCCCGGCTCGGAGGAGACCGGGTTGATCGGCAACAGGTCGTTTTTCGCGATGGCCAGGTTCTGCCGCGACGCTGCGTACGCGTTGTACTCGGCTGTCGTATTTGGCACGAGCATATTGAACGAGTCGTTTCCGCCAAACAGGAATATGCAAACCAGCGCACGATAGTCATCGAAGGGTGCACCTCCGCCGATCATTTGTGCATATGTCAGCCCTGGCGTGGACGCCATCGTCGCAGCTGCGACTGTAGCACCTGACTTCAAGAAATCTCTTCGATTGATTTTTCGCATAGTATCGGTCTCGTTCGTCTGTCGTTACTGCTGGTATGCGTACTCGGGCGATGTAACCAGTAAGTAAATTGCTTCAGCAGCCCGCAGGTTCGCCTGATCCACAGGTATGAGTGCGAGCATTCCCGCGATTTCCGTCCGCAAAGTCGCGGATATCTGGCCAGCCACAAGTTTTCCGGCCACCATGTCGATGAGCGCATCGGCATCATCTGCTACTGCAACTTCTTCCGTCGTATCGATCAGGACGGTATCGTCCGTTATGGGTCCG
>CAMYMP010000699.1 GCA_947259435.1 uncultured Woeseiaceae bacterium | reverse complement strand
AATTGTAGAATCGCCAAACGCGAGAACACCGCTGTTATCAGCAGGAACGGAACCAGAATGACCATCAGGTTCATAAATGCCGTGATATTGAGTTCGGCCGTCGCATGGTTAAAGTGACGACCGCGTTTACGGCTGCGAATCATGCTTAGGCTCCGGCAGTCTTCAACTGGCGTTCGGTGACAGCATTCAGAAACTTGACGCTTGCCATCTCGAGGCTGTCGACGAGCTGATTCGTCTTCGTCTGCAACAGCGCGTGAATCAACAGCAACGGAATGGCGGCCATCAGGCCGAACGCCGTCGTGTTCATCGCAACCGAGATAGAAGCAGACAGCATGTCCGCTTTGTCGGCCGGGTTGGCATTGGATACCGCGGTGAACGCGTTGATCAGACCGATAATCGTTCCGAGCAGTCCAAGCAGTGTCGCGATGTTCGCCAAAGTCGCGAGATAATGCGTACGCTTTTCAAGCCGCGGCATGACCTCCATCAGGCTTTCTTCCATCGCTTTTTCGATATCGTCGCGGCGGCGCGCAGATTTCACACGATACAGGCCGTAGGTCAGAATCGAGCCGATAGCTGCCTTCGACCTGGACGTTAGCTGAGCCGCCTCCTGGAAGTTGCCGGCCTTCAGGTACGGGACGATCTTCTTCCACAAAGAGCGATTGCTAGCGCCCGACAGTGTCAAATACATCCAGCGCTCGATTGCGATCGCGACGCCGAATGCGAATACGAACAGGATCGGGTACATGAACGGACCACCATCCTGAAAAAAACGCACAATTGTGCCCATTGTCTTGCTCCTCTAAAGATCAATCATTCTCGGCCGCGGCCGTGGTACAAATCGCCCGCTTGGGCGGGCTACTACTCCTGTTCGTCCCGGTACAGGTCACCGTAATAATCAACCTGTCGTACGAATTCCTCTCGATCGAGCGGCGCTAACACCTCATCCAGCAAAGTGTTGACTGGCCGTCCCATCAGTTCACCCGGATCGGACTTTTGCCACGGCACGATGTACAGCACCTTCGGCAATTCCTGGTTACCTGTAATCTCCGTGCGCCCAAGCTCCAGCCTGTCCATCACGTTGGCGCCCGTCTGTTGCCTCGTTACGTCGGCCGCAAGCACCGCAGCCGGCACTTTCGGCTCCGTGTCCTCTCGCTCGCCAGCGCTGGCAGCTGAGGTATCGACTGCCGGCCCAATATCGCTCGAAGTATCAACGGCGGGTTCAAGCGCCTCCTCTTCCTGTGCAAAAGTGGCAAACGCCGCCAACAACATGGCCAGCATGAATCGGGGGCCGAATACGGTAATCATTCGAGTATTCATGTCCGTCATTCCGCCACGTTTGCCGTTCGCTGATTCGCCGCCACGCGACGCTTCAGATCCGCAATCCACTTTTCAACCTGCTTGTCGCCGCCCGCCAATTCCTGATATCTCTCGAAATGTTGCAACGCAGCATCCAGGCGCTGTAAATAGAGTTCATTCAGAACACCGAGGTTGTAGTGTGCCAAGGCATAATCAGGCGACGCTGTGACGGCCTTCAAATAAGCAGCTTCTGCTTCAATAAATTTGCCGTTTCTGCGAAGCAGCATGCCCTGCTGGTTCAATGCAGCGGCATGATCGGGATCGAGCGCCAATGCCGCGTCTATGGCGTTCTGCGCGGCCGCTTCATTACCATTTTGCGAATGGATGATCGCGAGATTGACGTGCGCACCCGGGAAATTCGGGTATCTCAACAAGAATTCCTTGAGCCGCAGCTCGGCGTCGAGAAAATCGCCCGACGCCATGACGGCTGCGGCCTGCTCGAACATCGTCCGAGCCTGTGCCGGAATCTCAGGAACCGCTTCCTGCGCCGAACCGTTGACCGCCTTGGATCTGGCCTCACTGCCTGGGCCTGGCTTCGGCCCGGACGACGCGCAACCCGCAACGATAAGGATCGCTGCCGGAACCATCAGCCGTATCGATATTTTAATATAGCGCTGTAACCACATCTTCACTGCGCTCCACTTTGGCGTACCGCGCCGGCATCAGGCCGGCAAGTCGTTCAAAACTTTTTCTCACCCATTCGTCATACACGCCATCGGGCGTGCGATCAGCGTTAGCTTTATAAAGGTCGATAGCCTTCTCTTCGAACGGGAACATCTGTTCTTCCAGCAACAGGTCGTATTGCTCGAGCGCCGCCTCATCGAGATCGGCAGGTCGTTCAGAATCCATCAGGTCGGAGCTGAATCGCTCATAGACCTCACCGAGACGGAAAGTCGCGGCGGTCGTCACTTCCGCAACTCCGTAATCCGCCGCACTCGTGTAGACCTTGATGACGTCTTCCATGAGCGAACGCTTGAGCTTCATGCTCTCTGCCAGAGGCTGGCTCAGCTTGACCACCGCGAACCGCCTGAGCACCGGTTCGGCCAGTTCGAGCGAGGCTTTGGCGGCCAGGAACCGGGTTCGATCCGATCGCTGTGCACCCGCAGTCGCGTCAACTCGAACAATCTCCTGGAGACGTGCGGTGACTGCGGCCTCGTCGCCCACCGATCGCGATATCTCGAGCAGCCTGAAACGGGCTTCGATCGATTCGGACAAGGGATTCGGGTACTGCGCAATGATGTTGCCGAGCACTCGTTGTTCGCTGCTCATGCTGCCGGCACCTTTATAGAGGTCTGCGGCTTTCCACAGCGCTTCCCGTCGCACATCGTCAGAACTCGACTCGACCGCCGCGATGCGCTCGAATTCGCCCGCCGCCTCATCGGCGCGGCCTGAATTCAGATAGGTTACCGCCAGCTTTTGCGTAACGTCGCCCGCAAACTCGCTGTCCGGATAGTTCCTGCGAAACTGTTCGAGCACCCCCGTCGCCCGGTCCCAGGCCTCGAGATTGATCAGCGCCGCAGCGGCGTCGTATTCGGCCGTAACGCGGATATCAGAATCGGGAACGGCCTGTCCGAGGCGCATAAAATGCGTGACCGCCGTCTCGAGATCGCCGGCATTGCGGGCCATTTCACCCTGCCTGTAGATCGATGACGCGATGCGGTCCTTGATCTCCTGGCCCGACTCCTGGTCATCAGCCGGCGTGAATGTGCGCAGTTTGTAATAGGCGCTTTCGGCCTCGGCGAAGCGCAGCAGATCGAATTGCGAGTGTGCAATCACGGTCCATGCGGTCCGGGCAAGTGCCGGCTCGACCGGCGGCTGCTTGCCGACAACGGCCTGGCCAACCGCGATCGCCAGGTCGAATTCGCTCTGCGCGAAAAGGTCTTCCGCGACGGTTGTCAGTACCGCACCTGACTCGGGGTGCTCGGGATAGGTATCGGCAAACTTGAGACCGCTATCAAGATATTGCTTATGCCACTCGGACTTCGCGCTGCCGGCAAGCGTCTGTTCGTGTTCGCGATACGACAGAATAGCTGCGTATGCCGCTTCCGCCGAACGCTTGTGCACCGGGTAACTGTAAGCAGTACGCTCGTACTCTTCGGTTGCTTCGCGAAATTGTTTGCTTTCGAACAGTATTTCGGCCAGCAGGAAGTTTGTATTGGCGCTGTCAGGCTCGCCCGGGAAATACGCAAGGTACTTGCGGTAATACTGTGCGGCCTCGCGGTAGTCACTTTGCTTGCCATCACGCTGAGCCTCGGCGTGATAATACTGTGCCAGATCATTCAGATTAGCCTTGAGGTGCGCCGCAACCGCCGTGTTTTGCTCTGGTGGATTGCGCAGCCAGAATTCGCCATCCATGCCATAGCGTTGGACGAAGCCTTTCTTTCCCTCGAGCACGAGACTCGGAAAACCGCCGCGCTTGTATGCCTCGATTACTTCAACCTGCAGCAGCGGTGATTTAGGATGGAACGGATCCTGTGCGACAAACGCCTCGTAGGCTTCTGCGGCATCGACAAAGCGCTCTTTCTCGAGATACAGGTCGCCGAGATTCATATAGATGATGTAGCTGTATTCAGGATGTCCGCGCTTATCAAGAAAGTCATCGATGCTCTTGGCACCTTCCATGTACGAGAAACTGATACTCAGTACACGAAACGTGTCTTCAACGAGTTCCTGATTCGCCCGGCTCAGTTGCTCGAGCCGGTTCTCGCCTTCCTGCAACTCGATGTTTCTGATCTTGCGATCGAGCAACTCAAAAAACGGCCCCAGGCTGTCCTCGTGCCAGGCGAGCTTGAACTGTGACCAGCCCAGTTTGTAGAGCGCTTGCTCATAGAATCGCGACTCTTCGCCATACTTCACGACGTCCTGATACGCCTGTTCTGCTTCGTCATAGCTCCTGCGCAAGAACAGCATCTCGCCGCGGCGGAACTGGACTTCGTCGATAAGCAGTGTATCCGGAAACTTGCCGATGAGCTCATTCAGAACCACGAGTGAGTCGTCATTTCGACCACCCATCTCGTAGGCGCGCGCCAGTTGATACAAGACCGTGTCATTGCGCCGGTAATCGGGATACGCCTCCAGCAACTGCTGATAGAGCTGCACAGCGTTGTTGAAGCTTGCGTGATTGAGGGAATCGATGTTCGCAGTGAGTTGCTCGGCTTCGGTGGCATCGAGTTCCAGGTCACCAAGACGGCGCATCGCCTCCGCGCGCAGTTCCGGGTCATCGGAAACGAGATCGAGAAACGCACGATAGTTGTCGCGCGCAAGTCCCGTGCTATTAACGATGACATTGCCACGACGAATCTCGACATCCTTTTTCTCGAGGCTTTTGATCGTGTCTTTCTTCTTGACGGATGCACCCTCGGCCGGCGCAAATGCCAAGAAGGCTGCAAGCAGCAATAGACTGATGTGGCGCAGGTTCATTGCGACGCCTCGCTCACCGTCGTCGCCGCACGATCGTATATAGCGGCCAGCGCGAAGCGCGCCTGCACGGTATAAATATCGAGACGTTGTTTCTGCGCCTGAAGTTCACCAACAGCGATCGATTTCAGAAAGTCGCCTTGCTCCTGCATTACGTTCGCAACGCGCATTTTCATGCCGTCGATTTGTGGCCCCAATCCATAGACGCGTGAGCTCAGGTCTTCGAAGCGCAGCGGTTCGTTGCGCATCGTGTCGTCAATCTGGCGACGCGCCCGTTGCGTCTCCACAAGTGCTTCGCCTGTCTTACGTACGTCACGCCGCAGACGCCAAAGGCGGTCCGGGAAATCGCGCTCGAGCTGCCATTGCAGGACGCCTTTCAGCAACAGAATCTTGTCACGCACTTCCTCGGCTTCGGGTATGTTCGCGGAGAGCGCCGGTGTATTCTCGAGTCCCGTAATCTCGCCCCACATTGCGAATTCTTGCTTGTTTGCAAGGGCAAGCCAGTCATTGCTTCGCTCGATGTCATTCAGCAAAGAATCAAACTCGAGCTTGCGGTCGACCATTCCGTCGATATCGGCCCTCCCCAGCGCAGCCTCGACCCTCGGCAATCGTTCTTCGTATGCCTGGAGGCGCGTTTCGAGCATGTTAGCGTAGACGCCAACATTCTCTTGCCACCGATCCAGGTTCTCGTGCAGGTAATGCAGGTCACGGTAGTTCTTCAGGCCTTCCTGGAATTCGTGCGTCGCCAACAGGTGATAGAGGTAACGTCCCTCGGGGCCTTCCGGCAGTTCTTCCAACCGCCAGTACCAGCCCGTGCTATCGAGAGGATCGTCAGCGAGGAACTCCTCGAAAACCTCGCCAGACTCGATAAAGCCGATCGTACGATCAATGCGATTAGTCTCTTCGTAAAAAGCCTCGATCGCGTTCAGATAGTGATCGGCTGCCTGGCTGATTGAATCCAGTTTGGCCAGAGCATAGGGAATCGCCAGCATGGACTCCTGCACAGCCGAGTCCAACAGGTCACGGCCGCGAAGCTCCATCCACGGTACCAGTGCGCGACGGTAATTCTCGACCTCGGCGTCCGCCCAGCCCACGCCAAGCAGCGCTTTGTTCGAGAACGGCCCTTCGAGCCTGACGCGCTGTAACGGCGCTTTTGCCGCGAGAGGCTGACCGTCCTGCAACAGCGAATATCCAAGCGCGAGGTTGGCTTTGTCCCGCAGCGACGTCAGCTCTTCATTGAAGGGATTCAGATCGCCAAGTTCATCGAGTATCCCTGCGGCGGCTTCGACGTGGCCGCTGCGGACTAAAGCAACGCCGAGGTTGAATTTGGCGTAGCTTGACCACTCGGTCCTGCCTTTCCACTCCTGCAATAGCGCTATGGCCCGATCATACTGACCGCTATTGATAAAAATCTGGGACTGCAGCATTTGTGCTTCTCGCCACAGATTCTCCGGCAGGTCTTCACTCAGATTCGACAGTGCATTCTGCGCTTCATCGAGGTAGCCACGTTGCAGCCAGATCTTTGCAAGAAAGAACCATGTCCGGTTACGAATCTCGGGATCAACGTTGTCGGCAAGCAGCCTTTCGAAGATCCTCGCGGCCTCGAGATGATGACCGTAGGACAGGAACAGACCGCCCAGGAGCAGTTCAGCTTGTTCAGCGTGTTCGAATTGGCGCGGGTCTTCCTCGTCGCCGGGCCGGGTAGGTTCTTCGGGCTGAGCACCGAGGCGCCATTTGTCCTGCGCTGCCAACAGGCGCACGATCGCCGGAAAATAATCTTCCTGATAAAAGTAGAAAAGGACCTCGCCATAGTGCGGGTCCTCGACGACGATCGGATCGGGACCGTCTTTGGCCGCCTGGGCCGGTTGCACAGCCGACGAAAAACAAAGCCAGAGCGCGACAACAATTGGGAGGCATTGCCGCAAAGATCACTCCCATTCCTTGATTTCGAATTCCGGCTGCTGCTTTTTCACGCGGTCGGTTATCTCCAGTTCCATGTACTTCGCGCCGATTCCCTTGTTGAAGGAAACCGTCGCGCCGCGCCTATAATCGCGCGTATGCGGTCCCTTGCCCGTGAAAACCGCGATCAACTCGTGGTCGCCCGTCTTTAGGTTTGCCATGTGCACGCGATGCACGCCACCGCGGACCAGCGCACCAACTTCGCGCTCGGTGTAGAGGTAATTGGCAACCTCTTTGCCGTCGATCTTCAGGTTGATCGAATCGAGCTCGAAGTATTCGCCGACGTCCATCGATATGAAAAAGGCCACCTGCGAGTTGGCCGGAAACAGCAGCTCCTCTTCGAGCAGGAACAGGTCGCGGTTGAGATCGAGGACCTCTTTTTTCAGATCCTGCACGTTCTCGTCCAGGCTGCGAAACTCATTTCGTGACTGAGCTTCCGCTTCAATTGGCGCAGACTCCTCTGCGATCGATGCAGTACCGAGAGCCAGCAATACGCTGACGAAGAGGCTGATCAGAAATCGTTTTGTCACCATTACTCTCCTGCGGACCGGGGCGTCCCGGTTACTCCCTTAGCAAAGATCGGATTTGATCGAGGTATTTCTCTTCATAGCCGGGCTTATAACCGTGATGCACATACCTGACCGTGCCCTCACGATCGATAAGCACCGTGACCGGCATCGCATCCACTTCGTAAAGCTTGCTGACTTCCTTCCGAGAATCGAACAGCACGGGAAAGGTGACGCCGAGCTCGGAGA
>CAMYMP010000698.1 GCA_947259435.1 uncultured Woeseiaceae bacterium | reverse complement strand
AGCCGCCCTCATCGCCCACGGCGGTATTCATGCCTTGCTTGCGCAAAACGCTTTTCAGTGCGTGAAAGATCTCGGCGCCATAGCGCAGAGCCTCAGCGAAGTTCGGGGCGCCGACTGGCAAGATCATGAATTCCTGGATGTCGACGCTGTTATCGGCGTGCGCACCGCCGTTGATGATATTCATCATCGGCACGGGCATTTCTGTGCTGGCCCCAAGATGGCGAAACAGCGACATGCCTTTCGACGCTGCCTCCGCCTTCGCGACACCGAGCGAGACCGCGAGCAGCGCGTTGGCACCGAGATTGCCTTTGTTGTCGCTGCCGTCGAGATCGATCATGCACTGGTCGACGGCACGCTGATCCGCAAACTCCTTGCCGAGCAATGCATCACGCAGCGGACCGTTCACATTGCCGACAGCTTTGAGAACGCCCTTGCCGAGATAGCGCCCCTCGTCGCCGTCCCTTAGCTCAACGGCTTCGCGGGTACCGGTAGACGCGCCGGACGGCACCGCGGCGCGAGCGGTCGTGCCGTCGTGCAACGTGATGTCCGCTTCAACGGTCGGGTTGCCGCGAGAATCCAGAATCTCGCGGCCTGTTATCGCTTTGATTTTAATCATTGTTCTTCCAGGTAGACTTGTTTCTTGACCGCCGCGTCGATAGCGACGAGTGTTTCGAGGAGCGCTTGCATTTTGTCGAGCGGCCAGGCGTTCGGGCCGTCGCTCAGTGCTTCTTCTGGCTTCGGATGCGTTTCCATGAATAACCCGGCAATACCCGCGGCCGTCGCGGCTCTAGCCAGCACGGGTATGAATTCACGCTGCCCTCCGGATGCAGAACCCTTAGCGCCGGGCAGCTGCACTGAATGTGTCGCATCGAAAACGACCGGGCAGCCCGTGCCACGCATTACTGCGAGACTGCGCATATCTGATACGAGGTTGTTATAGCCGAATGAGAAGCCGCGCTCGCAGACCATGATGTCTTTATTTCCCGTTGACTTTGCCTTGTCGACCACGTTCTGCATTTCCCAGGGTGAAAGGAACTGGCCCTTCTTGATGTTCACTGGCTTGCCAGCGCCGGCTGCGCGCAAAATGAAATTCGTTTGCCGGCATAGAAACGCAGGGGTCTGCAGCACATCGGCAATCTCAGCTACTTCGTCCATCGGCGTATCTTCATGGACATCAGTGAGTATCGGTACATTGAGTTGACGCTTGACCTCGGAGAGGATGCGTAAGCCCTCTTCCATCCCGGGTCCGCGAAAACTCCCCGCGGAGCTGCGATTTGCCTTGTCAAATGATGATTTGTAAATGAGCGGAACTCCGAGGGCGCCACACATTTCCTTGAGGGCGCCAGCCGTATCGAGCGCCATCGCTTCACTCTCGACGACGCAGGTGCCCGCAATCAGGAATATCGGCTCGTTGTTGCCTGCATTAAACCCGCACAGCTTCATGCTTCGGCGACCTTGGGTAGCGCACCCTCATGGTTCTTGCGGACCGCGGAAATGAATCCGCTAAAGAGCGGATGGCCATCCCTCGGGTTGGACGTAAATTCGGGGTGGAACTGACTTGCCAGAAACCACGGATGATCCGGGATCTCGACCACCTCGACGAGATCATCAACAGACAGGCCTGAAAATCGCAGCCCGGCTTTTTCGAGCCGATCCCGATAATTGTTATTCACCTCATAACGATGCCGGTGGCGCTCCTCGATGGTCGTCTTGCCGTAAGTCTTGGCTGCCAGCGAGCCTTTTTTCAGAGTGATCTCTTGCGCACCGAGGCGCATCGTGCCGCCCATGTCCGACCCCTCGTCGCGCAGCTCGACATCACCGCTCTGCGTCTGCCACTCCGTGATCAGTGCGACCACGGGATGCGGCGTCTTTTTGTCGAACTCGGTACTCATGGCGCCCTCGAGGCCTGCGAGATTGCGCGCAGCCTCGATAACGGCCACCTGCATGCCGAGGCAAATGCCGAGATACGGGATGCCGTTCTCGCGCGCAAACCGTACGGTCTTGATTTTGCCCTCGATGCCGCGGTCGCCGAAGCCGCCTGGAACGACGATGCCGTCCATGCCGCGCAGACACTCGATACCCTGTTCCTCGATCTCGCCGGATTCGATGAAGTGGATGTTGACGCGCGTGCGTGTATGTATCCCGCCATGCATCAACGCTTCTACCAGCGAGATATAGGAGTCCTTGAGGTCCATGTACTTGCCGACCATTGCGACATCCACTTCGCTCGTCGGATTTTGCTTGGCCTCCACAATCGCTTCCCACTCGCTTAGATCGGCTTTCGGCAGGTCCAGCCCCAGCTGCCGTACGACAATGTCGTCCAGGCCCTGCTCGTGCATCATCATCGGAATCTTGTACAGATCGTCGGCGTCATAGGCAGAGACGACGGCCTTTTCCTGCACGTTCGTGAACAATGCTATCTTCTTGCGCTGCTCATCGGGCAGTGGCTGCTCGGAACGGCACACAAGAATGTCAGGTTGTATGCCGATCGACCGCAACTCCTTGACCGAGTGCTGTGTCGGTTTGGTCTTGATCTCGGAAGACGTCGGAATGAACGGCACGAGCGTCAGGTGCACATAAACCACCCGATCGTGGCCGAGCTCGACGCCCATCTGGCGTATCGCCTCGAGAAACGGCAGCGACTCGATGTCGCCAACCGTGCCGCCGATTTCAACCAGGCATATGTCGGCATCGCCCGCGCCTTTTGCAATGCTTTGTTTGATCTCGTCGGTGATGTGCGGGATGACCTGAACCGTCGCGCCCAAATAATCCCCTCTGCGCTCCTTGCCAATGACGCTCTCGTAGATACGGCCCGTCGTGAAATTGCTGTTCCATCCGCCAGTGGCAGTGCGCACGAAGCGCTCATAATGGCCGAGATCCAGGTCCGTCTCGGTGCCGTCATGCGTGACGAACACCTCGCCGTGCTGGAAAGGACTCATCGTGCCCGGATCCACGTTGATGTAGGGGTCCAGCTTGATCATGCTGATCGTGAGACCGCGCGCCTCGAGAATGGCGCCCAGGCACGCCGAAGTGATTCCTTTGCCAAGCGAGGAGACCACGCCGCCGGTAATGAAGACATACGATGTCATATGCGAGCCTATGACTGGCGGAAACAACAAAGGGCTGGATTCAAGCACTTAGATCTGGCTCAGTGCTTTTCTCCAACCCTTGGAAATACGCGCCGTCGTTGGATTAAAGACGGTTTTAGACGTTAACAGAACACCCTTGTGGACACAATGACATTAGTGGAGTGGTGGCCGATTTCGCCACCGAATTGCGGTGCCCGGTTCGCTCGCCGCGCTGGCCGCGATCCACAGATCCGCAACGGCGACAAGTTCGCCATCTGAATACACTAACGGCAGCTTGTCCCGCATCCACGGAACCACCCCCTCTTCTTGAAGCAGTTTCTTGAGTTTTCGTGTATGTGCTTGACCTAGCGGCTTAATTTCTTCCCCGCCTGACCGGTATCGAAGCTCCAGCCCGCGTGCAACGACGGCATCGGCCAGACCCGATGCTGCGCCCGGTTCGAAATCGAGATCACCAAGCCCTGGTGCCAAAGCAATGCGGTTCGTGGCCGTTCCAACTCGAATGGGACGCCCGGCATCCGCCTCCGGCGTCGTGCTGGCCGCGAGCACGTATACATTGTCCCGGTAGCGGCGAATTTCTGCGCCTGCCCATATCACGATCGGTTGGCCATCGTCGCGAGCCGGAATCAACTCTGCAATCACGCTCTGCAAAGTCGTTGCTGGTGGCGATGGCAGACCCAACTCGCGTACAACGTAGCGCAGGACATTGCGCTGACGCGCTGGCGGCAATTCCTGCAGCCTTTTCAGCGCGAGCCGGTCCGGTCGTCCACCCAGTGTCTGGAAGTCGGCATCGGCCAGCTGGTCAAGCAACAGTGCTGCTTCGCCAGCCAGTACTGCACTTCGCTTCAGGCGGCTGGCAACATTGGGCCATCGCGCTTCAAGTCGCGGCAGGACCTCGTGACGCAGATAATTTCGATCAAACTGGCGGTCCTCATTTGACGGGTCGTCGATCCAATCAAGCTCCTGCTCAGCCGCATAAGCCTGCAACTCACGCCGTGAAGTGGAGAGCAATGGACGCACCAGCCAGCCGGCAGCCAAAGGCTGTATCTCGCCGATTCCGGCGAGTCCGGCGGGCCCGCTTCCACGCATGAGATTGAGCAGCAAAGTTTCGGCCTGATCGTCTTTGTGATGCGCCGAGAGCAACCAGTCTCCGGCCTGAACATAAGACCGGAATGCATCGTAGCGCGCTCTGCGGGCAGCACCTTCAGTGCCTTCACCGGAATCGACATCGACATCGACTTTGAGATCAACAAATTCCACGTCGAGAGAATTGGCTATCGCCTTGCAGTGTTGGCTCCACGCGGCCGAATCGGCGTGAAGTCCGTGGTCGACATGTACTGCTTTTAGGTCGGTCTGATGCACATCGCGGCACGCGGCCAGCGCGTAAAGCATTACCGTGGAATCGAGGCCGCCGCTGTACGCAATGACAAAGCGAGCCGGCCGGCCCGCAAGCTCAGCAATCTCCGCGAGCTTGGCAAGCAGATCATCGTGCTTGAACGTCACGCTTCTTTGAATTGACCGAAGCTTGCGAGGCGGCGCTGCCGGTTTTCGAGGAGTTGATCGATCGGCATCTGCTCGAGGTCGTCGAGGTTTTTCAGCAGCGCGTTGCGAATGACATCGGCCGCCTGCGCGGGATTGCGATGTGCACCACCCAATGGCTCGGGCAGCACTTCGTCGACGAGGCCGAATCCGCTCAGGCTTTCCGCCGTGATGCGCATGGCTTCTGCCGCATCCTGAGCTTTGTCGGCGCTCTTCCACAGGATCGACGCGCAACCTTCCGGCGAGATGACCGAGTAGATTCCGTATTGCATCATCAGCAGCCGGTCGCCGACGCCGATGGCCAGAGCCCCGCCCGAACCGCCTTCGCCAATCACGACGCTGATAATCGGCGTCCGGAGCCCCGACATCAGGTAGAGACTGTAAGCGATCGCCTCACTTTGACCGCGCTCCTCGGCGCCAACGCCGGGGTACGCGCCGGGCGTATCGATCAGAGTCACGACAGGCATCGAAAATTTCTCGGCCAGACGCATCAGGCGCTGCGCCTTGCGATATCCCTCGGGTTTCGGCATCCCGTAGTTGCGCCTGACGCGCTCCTTCGTGTCGCGGCCTTTCTGATGTCCGATGAACATGACTGCGCGCCCGTCGATGCGGCCGACTCCGCCGATGATCGCCGGATCGTCAGCGTACATTCGGTCACCGTGCAGCTCCTGAAAATCCGGTGCGATCTTCTCGAGGTAATCCAGCGTGTAAGGACGCATCGGATGACGTGCAACCTGCGCAATCTGCCAGGCGCTGAGCTTGGCAAAAATGCTTTTTGTCAGCGCCTCGCTCTTCTTGCGAAGTCGTGACACCTCTTCGTTGATATTGATCTCGGAATCGTCACCGACAAAGCGCAACTCCTCGATTTTCGCTTCGAGTTCAGCGATAGGTTGTTCGAACTCAAGGAATTTGAGGTCCATGCAAGGTACCGATCGATGGTCGGAAGAATGACTTTACATGATTTCCCGACTGGGTGCGTACAGCATGCGGACATTTTTCTGCCCGAGCAACTCGCTCAGTTTGTCACGCAGTTCGCGGCTTGGACGCACCGACCATTCGGGCCCCAGATTCAAACGTGCAGTGGCCGAGTCGCCAATATATTGGACCGACACGTCACAGCTACCTTCGCGATATGGCAGCAACAAATCATGCAGCCTTACAAGCAGTGTTTCGCCCTGCCCGTTTGGTGCCAGACTCAAGACCATGGATTTGGCCCGGCTTTCAATGACGCGATCAATGTGCAGTACGTTTTTGACGTTGACTGTCCAGCTTGCCAGGAAATCGTCGTAGCGCAGCGGGCCACTGATGACGACGATCTCGTCCTTCACGAGAAGGTGCCGAAACTCCTGGAACGCCTCGCTGAACAGGCTCACTTCCATACGGGCCGTGTCGTCGTCCAGCGTTACGCTGATGCGATTGCCGCGCTTTCTCAGGTCCGCGACGAGTCCGGCTACGGTTACCTCGCGGCTTGAATGTGCGTAGTTGCGTTCTCCCCGCGACGTTTGCGGCGCGGGTTCGCCGACCAGATCGGCCAGCCTGCCGTCGACGAAGGACATTGCATCTGCGCGCACCGCGTCAAAGGGATGGCCGGTCAGATACAGACCAAGCGCCTCTTTCTCATTGCTCAGGAAAATCCGCTCTGGCCACTCCGCCAGATCGACCGGCTGCGGTGTGTCGACAATCGCGGCCGTTACTTCGAGACCGAACATGTCGTTTTGGCCCGCGGCCGCCGCGCGCGCCTGCTGGTCGGCACTTGCCAGCGCTTCAGGGACCTGGTGCATCAAACTGCGGCGCGACTGGCCGAAAGGATCCATCGCGCCTGCCTTGATCATTGCTTCGAGAGCGCGCCGATTGAGCTTGTCGTGATCCACACGACGGCAGAATTCGGCGAGACTGCTGTAGGCTCCATGCGTCTCACGCTCCGCGATAACCGACTCCACAGCTCCGCGGCCAACACCCTTTATCGCGCCCAGGCCATAGAGAATAGTACGCTCGTCCCCCATACTGAACGCGTATGAAGATCGGTTGATGTCTGGCGCGTGCAGCCGCAATGCCTGTTTGCGGCAATCGTCCTTGAGCGTGACGAGCCGGTCCGTATTATCCAGATCCGCACTCATGACCGCCGCCATGAATGCCGCCGGGTAATGTGCTTTGAGATAGGCCGTCTGATACGCCAGCACGGCGTATGCAGCGGAATGCGATTTATTGAAGCCGTAAGCGGCAAATTTCTCCATCAAATCGAAAATTCGCGTTGCCGTATGTTGCGCAACTCCGTGCTCCGTCGCGCCTGTGACAAAGATCTCGCGCTGCTTGGCCATCGCCTCGGGGTTTTTCTTACCCATCGCACGGCGCAATAGATCTGCACTACCGAGGGTGTAGCCTGCCAGCAGCTGGGCAATCTGCATCACCTGCTCCTGGTAGAGGATGACGCCATAGGTTTCTTCGAGTAGTGGCTTGAGATCCGGATGCAGATAATCGATATCAGCTTTGTTGACCGCATGCCTGCGCGTAATAAAGTCATCTACCATGCCTGACTGCAACGGCCCGGGACGAAATAGGGCGACGAGCGCAATCAGATCGTCGAACCGGTCCGGTCGCATACGCTTGATCAGGTCCCTCATGCCGCTCGACTCGAGCTGAAAGACCGCTGCTGTTTGTGTACTACGCAGTAGCTCGAAGGTCTTTGCGTCGTCGATGGGAATCCGATCGATGTCGAACTCCGCATCAGGAAACGACTCGTTCACAATCTTCTCGGCCCAATCGATGATGGTCAGTGTCTTGAGGCCCAGGAAATCGAATTTGACGAGACCGATCGCCTCGACGTCGTCCTTGTCAAGCTGCGTGATGATGTGCGTGCCGCCGTCCTCACAATAAAGTGGTGT
>CAMYMP010000697.1 GCA_947259435.1 uncultured Woeseiaceae bacterium | reverse complement strand
CCCGCCGACCAGTTGCCGTTCGATACGTAGTCGATGCGAAAAGCGGCTTCGAGGTAGGAGTCGATCATCGTTTCCGGGTAAGCGCCCCAGCCGCCGCCGCGTTCACCTTCCCAGAACGCCTCGACGCTCGCACTGATGTCGCCGTTACTCAGAGGAAAATCGGCACTCAGCACGGCGGCCCCGGCAAAGTCGGGTGCCCAGAAAAGGCTGCTGCCCTCGCAATCGTCGACCGTATCACCGTCGCAAACCTGCTGCACACCCGTGGCTTCGGTATCGAGCCAGCTCAGAGCAAGGTACAAACTCCAGTTCTCGTTGATCTTCGACGTAATTGACGCCTCGATGCCGGTGCCGTCGACCTGACCGACGTTCTCCACGGTATTGGCACCCGAGTCGGTATCAAAGAAGCTGATCTGCAGGTCTTCGTAGTCGTAGATAAACCCGGTGATGCTCAAGTCCGAGGTGCCGCCGAAGACACTTCCCTTGTAGCCCACTTCGAACGAGTCGACGCTTTCCGGTTCGAACGCCCGCGCGCGGAAGCCGTCGGCCTGGCTTGCACCGACTTCGCCGGTTACCCGGTCGCCGGCCGAGTCAACAAGGGCGAAGCTGCCGAAGCCACCCGACTTGAAACCTTCCGTGTAGCTGGCGAAGAGCATGCCGTCGCCGACGTGCCAGCGGCCAACGAGCCGCATGGTCGTATCGTCCCAGTCATCGGACGTGTTGATGTCGCCGTCGGTGCTGAAAATGTACGCCCAGTAGGGGCCCAGATTACTTTCCGGATCGGGCACGTTGATCGTGAAGTCCTTGTCGTCGGTCGTGTAGCGCACGCCGAAGCTGACGTCGAAGGTCTCGCTGAATTCGTAACTCAGGTCGACGTACGCCGCCCAGCCCGAATACTCACCCTTGATACGACCGGGTTCCGTCAGCAAGCCATCGGAGCTTGGCGTCCATGGGGAACCGTAGTAAGCGTAAAGGCTGACGCAATCCGTGATGCCTTCCCCCGGGTAATAGTAATTGCCGTAGTAGTTACAGAAGGCGTCCTCGTCTCCGGAGTTGGCGAATAAGGTGTCGATGTTCTCCTTGTAATAAGAAGCGCCCGCGTACCAGGAGAGCGGGCCGTCGGTATTGGAAACGAGCCGTAGTTCCTGCTGAAAATAGTCGCCTTCCTGATCCTGCCGATAGTTGTTGAGGTTGAGCGGCGTGCCGTCGTAGTCCTCGGTATAGAAAAAGTCGTGGTCCTTGAAGCCCGTGATGGACGTCAGCGTGAAATTGTCCATGTCGTAGTCGATGCGCAGGCCCAGAGTCAGAATGTCGGCGTCATCGGAGTCGCCGAGGGACTGATCGGAATCCGCGTCTTCCTCCGAACCCCGTGGCGTTAGCCCACTACCAAAGACGCCGAAAAGTGTGTCCCAGGTGTCGCCCTCTGCAACCGCGCGGTAGACCGAGCCGGACTGCTCTCGAGTCTCGTACTCGACCTGCGTCTCGATCTCCAGCGAGTCGTTCTCGTACATCGTCGACCAGCGTATGGCTTGCTTATCGTGCTCGATCCAAAGCCATCCTCCTGCGAGTGGTAACCGGCCAATCGCATCGCGAAACTGTCGGACATCGGTATGTTGAAGGCGCCTTCCAGGACGACATGGCCGCGTTCGCCTGCGTCGAGGTCGACATACCCCGATTTGCCGCCGTCGATATCGGCACGACGAGTGTGCACACTAATCGCACCGCCGATCGAGTTGCGGCCAAACAGAAAGCCCTGCGGGCCGCGCAGTACTTCAGAACGCTCTACGTCATACAGGCTGGTAACGGCCGACCCGTTGCGTCCCTCGTACAAATCGTTCTTGAATATAGCGGCAGATGGATCGCCGCCAACGCCAAAGTCCTGGGTACGAATGCCACGTACGCTCACGGCATCGATGAAACTGTCCTGGCTGTTGCCCGTGATGCCCGGCGTGAATGAAATCAGGTCCTTGACGTCATTCAGATTGGCGGATTCTATGAAGTCGCCCGACAGCGCGGTTATCGCCAGCGGTACGTCCTGCACCGACTCTTCTCGCTTCGTGGCCGTGACGATAATTTCTTCGAGTTGTTGACCAAATGCAGGCGTTTGCAGCGCTGTCGCCATTATGGCAGTGGATACCGCTGCAGAGACCGCCGTACGTTTCGGCTGAGTGTGTTGCCGGCTGCTCGTATTACGTTTCATAGAGTTCCCCACTTCTCGATGTTGCCCACGTCAAGACCAACCCCTGATTGCGGTCAACGATAGCAAAAAACCGTCAGTATCCCTACAGCCGCGCAAGATCAGGATTCTGAAGCGGGCCCAGACCATATGCGGTCAAAATTTCCAGCATGGGCTGCAACTGCGCCTCGTACCGCCGCCAACGACCGATCGACCGCGTGTGCACGGGCTCGCGCACCTGCACGGCGCTTGCGGTAGAAACGGCTTTCGTCTGCTCGTGGAACCGCAGACACGCGTCTTCCCACGGCAGGTCGAGATAGGCGATGAGTTCCCGCGCATTGGGCTCCAGCGTGCTGACCGTGCTCTCGTAAGAAATATCGAAAAAACGGTCGCCGAAGCGATTCCGCCAGACGTCCATCAGGTGCCGGTAGCGACAATGATGCCGCGCCATTTCCTCGAGGTCGTAGGAATGCAGGTACGCGTCCGCGAACAGCTGCTTGTAGCTCGCAAAGCAGGCGTCCATCGGATTCCGAGTCAGATGCACGATCTTCGCGTTGGGCAATGCCTTGAGGATCAGCGGCAGCAGCAAATAATTCTGCGGCAGTTTGTCGACGAACCGCGGCGTCGTTCCGCGCATGCGTTCGGTGGAATCCATGTAAGTTGCGCCAAGCTGTTTGCTGTCGACGGTGCGAGCTGCGTCCAGAAACTCCACCGAGAACCGGCGCGGGTCCTTGTGATTGCTGAGTCGCCGAATCGCGAGATTGAGCTGCTGCAAGTCCCCGGCCGAATGCACGTCTGAATGGCTACTAATAATTCGTTCGATCAGCGTGGTGCCGCTTCGAGGTTGTCCCAAGACGAATATCGGGGCGTCCGAGTCTTGACCCGCGGATC
>CAMYMP010000696.1 GCA_947259435.1 uncultured Woeseiaceae bacterium | reverse complement strand
CTCCCCGCCTGGAAGCTGTCGGATATTGACGACACACTCAATGCCCGCGACCGCGGTCGGTGGTCGTACCCAGCTGCGGCTGATCTTCTGCTGAATCGCAAAAATGTACTTAGCCTCGGCGCTAGCCGCCATCGCATCGAGCCGATTGCTCTCGGCGTTGATCTCCGCCAGTCGCGCGGCTTCGGCCGCGGCCCGGAGCCGTTCGTTCTCGAGGCGCTGACGCTCGATCTCCGCCTCCCTGGCACGTTCGGCTTCGACAAGTTTGCGTTCCTTTTCTGCTTCTTCCTGTTTACGGCGTTTTTCTGCATCAGCAATCCGCTGCCGCTCGGCCGCTGCTTCGGCTTGCTTCTTTTCTTCTTCCTGCTGTTTGATACGGTTCAGGCGCTCCTGCTCGATGCGCGCATCCTCAAGACGTTTTTCTTCCTCGGCCTGCAGTCGCTCTTGCTCGCTGGTATCAGGTTTCGGCGGTTCAATCTCCTCGACCTTTGGCGGGATCACCACGGCGTTGTCGGTAACGAGAGTGCCTTTGATCGCAAGCGGCACTACCGGACGCGGCCGGTCCCTGAAGTCGATCACAATAATCAGCGAACCGAACACCAGGACGTGCAGCAGCAGCGCCAGCGTAACCGGAAACACATTGTGCGAATCGCGAATCACTCAGCCAACCTACTCGGGTACGGGATAGCTTTCCAAAGGATCAGTAACGAATCCGACCGCATCCGCGCCGCCTTGTTGCAACAAAACCATTGCGCCCACAACGTTGCCGTACGGCACGGCTCGATCCGCCTTGATCAGGACGGGAGTATCCGGACGATTGCGAATCACCGCGCCAACGCGCGCAACGATTTCCTTGGCGGTGGCTGGCTCGTCCTCCTCGTCGCCTACGTTTACATACAGATTCCCGTCAGCGTCGACACTGACAACGAGCGGCGGATGATCCGGAACGTCTTCGATCGGCTCGGCACCGGCCTTGGGCAGCTCGACTTTGACGCCCTGAGTCAATAGCGGTGCCGTCACCATGAAGATGACCAGCAGCACGAGCATTACGTCAATGTACGGCACGACATTGATTTCGCCCATCAGCTTGCGTTTCTTCAGTGCGGTTGGCATGTCAGCCTCCCTGCTTGGCGCGCGCGTGGCGTTGCAGGATGCTCGAAAACTCCTCGGTGAAGCCGTCATATCGATATTCGAGACGCACAGCCTTGTCTGCATAGCGGTTGTAGGCGATGACCGCCGGTATCGCTGCAAACAGGCCCATCGCGGTCGCGATCAGCGCTTCGGCGATAGGCGGCGCGACGACTGCCAGCGTCGCCGACTGAACGTTCGCCAGCCCGATGAATGCGTTCATGATCCCCCACACCGTGCCGAACAGGCCGACATACGGGCTCGTGGAGCCGATCGTTGCCAGCGTTGTGCAACGCGCATGGCGCGCCGGCATTCCTCGACGACTTTGTCGGCCGTGACATTGCCCTGCTGCAACGCCCGGTTGAACTCGCGAAAACCCGACTCGAAGATACTCGCCATGCCGACGTTGCCGGCTCTGTCGCGCGTCGAACTCTGGTACAGCGTATTCAGGTCACCGCCCGACCAGAAACTCGCCTCGAACTCGTCCGACGCATCGGTGGTGCGCCGGATCAGGCGCCGTTTCGTGAAGATGATGCTCCACGATACCAGTGACGCAATGATCAACAGGATCATTACGATTTGCACCGGCATGCTGGCATCCAGCAGAAGGCCGACGATGGACATGTCTGACGTCATGATTTTGCTTCCTCAAAGATCGATGCCGGAACGCGCGTTGGCCGCATCGTATCGGCATTGAGATATGCCGCACGCACACTGCCCCTGAACAACAACGTGCCGCCCAGGCTGTCGAGATAAATATTCTGATCGATATCGAAAGTCGCCCGCTGAAGCCCGGCGAGACAAGCCGTTACGATGATCTGGTCATTGAAGCGCGCGGGCGCGATAAACTCGGCGTTCGTTTCTGTCACCACGAAGATTCGTCGCTCCTTCTCCATCAGCGCCACCTGATCGACGCCAAGTGCACGCAACCACTCTGTGCGAGCCCGCTCCATGAAGCGGAAGTAATTGGCATAGTAGACAACGCCCTGCGCGTCAGTGTCTTCATAGTAAACGCGCACTGGCCATTCGAAGGTTTTGGCGCTTTCATTCCCCGACATCCGTTAGTCAATCCTGGTCGAATAACGGCAATTCTGTGGGTTGCAGGTTGGCCAGGGCTTTCAGGCCGAGATGCAGGTACGCATTTTTGGTCGCGACGCGGCCACGGGCCGTCCGCATCATGAAACCCTGCTGAATCAGATACGGTTCGATCACGTCTTCAATGGTGCCGCGTTCCTCACCAACAGCCGCGGACAGGCTCTCGATGCCGACCGGACCACCATCGAACTTCTCGATGATCGTCTGTAACAACCGCCGATCCATCGCGTCGAAGCCGTTTGGATCAACAGCGAGCATGTCCATGGCGCTAACCGCCACGTCGCCGGTCACAACACCGTCTGCCTGAACCT
>CAMYMP010000695.1 GCA_947259435.1 uncultured Woeseiaceae bacterium | reverse complement strand
GTTCGGCGACGCGAAGGAAAGCCTCGATGCGGTCTTCAAAGCACTTTGACGAACTGTGACGATTCGTGTTGCTTTTTGACGCGCGATCGGCAAACTAGGCAAGCATAAGTCGCGCAATGCGCGACGAGGTGAACCGATGCTTGCAGGAATCGCTACCGATATCTCGCAGCAGGTGTTGCGAACGGATGTAGCTGGGATGCCGCTCGAGTGGATCGACTACCGGGAGGCGGTCCGGCTGTACCATGCAGAACAGGTCGCTTACGATTGCGGCACGCTGCTCTACACCGTATTCGGCGGCTACAGCAGCTACGACGGAAATCGCAGCAAGATCGATGTCAATTCGATTATCGCGACGCACGGCACAAGTCGAAGCCTTGCCCGTAACCGCGACCGCTACGTTCCGCCACTGAATAACCGCACCTTATTCAAACGCGACGCCAATCTGTGTTTGTATTGCGCGATGCGTTATCCGACTCGCGACCTGACCCGTGACCACATTACGCCGATTTCGCAGGGTGGCGGTGACACCTGGAACAACGTTGCGACGGCGTGCCGGCGTTGCAATAACTACAAAGGCGGCCGCACGCCGGAACAGGCTACGATGCAGTTGATCGCAGTGCCGTTCACGCCGACTTACGCCGAGTACATTTACCTGAAGGGGCGGCGTGTGCTCGCCGATCAGATGAAGTACCTTCTCGCGCATATTCCGCGCTCGAGTCCGCTGCACGCACGTCTGTCCGATCATCTCGCCGATGGCGCGGAGATTGTCGACGTACACTTTCACGAATGATCCAGGGCCGTGACCGGCGGCCTGTCTAGCTCATGTCTCGATCCCGGTTGACGGGAGCTCGCTGCGCTTTTCTTCACTTGACAGGCACCCTGCTCACGGCCCCTCACGCTCGCGTGTCCATGTAGCTATACTTGCGGGTAATGCAGTATCTCATCGACGCCAGCGTGTACGTGTTTCGGGCCTATTACTCGATGCCCGAGGACATGGTCGACGGTGAGGGCAATCCCGTAAATGCCCTGTACGGTTTTTGTCGGTTCCTCGGTGACTTCATGGAGCAGGTCAACCCCGAATACGTTGCGGTATTGTTTGACGAAAGCCTGTCAACGTCCTTTCGCACCGAGATTTATCCCGACTACAAAGCAAATCGCGACCCGGCGCCCGAAGAACTGAAAAGACAGTTCGGGCAATGTCGCCGCTTCACTCGCGCGCTGGGCGTAATGGAATGGGCCAGCCCGCGATACGAGGCGGATGACTTGATCGGCACGCTCGTCGAACACGGCAGGTTGATGAGTCGACCGTCGACGATTGTCAGCCGTGACAAGGATCTCGCGCAGCTGCTGACGAAAGACGACGTGTTCTGGGACTTCGCCGGGAAAGGAAAAATCGGCTACGAACGGGTCCCGGAAGTATTCGGCGTCTGGCCTGAACAGATCGCCGATTTCCTGGCGCTGGCGGGCGATGCAGTCGACAACATCAAGGGCGTCCCGGGCGTCGGTAAGAAGACCGCGACGGTGCTGTTGGAGCGCTTCGGCAGCCTCGAGAAGATCTATGAAAACCTCGATAAGGTGCATGAGGTGAATGTACGTGGCTCTAAAACGCTCGGCGAAAAGCTCGAGACGCACCGGGACGATGCAATTCTGGCGCGCAAACTTACGGGTATCGCCTGCGACGCACCGATCGACGATGCGGAAAACGCGATGCAGCGATCCGCGCCGCTGCTCGGGGACATAAACGCGCTGTATGACGAGGCGGAAATCGGCATGGCACTGCGGCGACAGGCGGAGCGGATATCCGACCTGAGCCGCGATTGAACGCAACGTTCAGCAAGACCGGACCTGAGTCCGCGCATCCAATGTTCGAAGCGGAAGCCGACGGACTCAAGGAACTCCGTTCAGCCGGCGAGATTAGAGTACCTGATGTCGTCGATTGCGGTACGACGAATGGCCAGAGCTACATCATTCTCGAGCACTTGCCGCTGGAGCCGGCATCCCGCGAAACAGCGCAGCGCTTTGGCGAGCAACTTGCCAGACTACATCGTCATACGCAGGACAGATTCGGCTGGTTCCGGGACAACACGATCGGCCCGACGCCGCAGATCAATACGCCGAGTGATGACTGGATGGAGTTCTTTCGGGCCCATCGCCTCGGGTATCAGCTTGATCTCGCGGTGGCCAACGGTTACGGGGCGCACGTCGAGGGGCCTGGTCGTGCGCTAATGAATCGGCTGCCTGAGTTATTTGTGGACTATGCGCCGGCTGCGTCGCTGCTGCACGGCGATCTCTGGGGGGGCAACTGGGGCAGCGTTAACGGCGAGCCCGTGATTTTCGATCCGGCCGTTTACTACGGGGACCGCGAGTCTGATATTGCGATGACGATGCTGTTTGGCGGTTTCGGCCGTCCCTTCTACGCGGCGTACGAGCGTACCTGGCCGATGGCGCCGGGCCACGAACAACGAATCAAGCTATACCAGCTTTATCACGTCCTGAATCACCTGAATCTCTTCGGCAGTTCGTATCTGGGAAGGGCGACGAGCTTGATAAACGACCTCGTGTAGGAGGTTGCAGGCGCTCCGAGTCAGGCCGGGAACTCACTCAAATCATCTGATTCCTCGACTTCGATCAAATCGCCGAGAAAATCTTCGTCGAAAGCGTAGAGCATGGTTCCTTCCGGTGCCTTGAGCGCGACGAATGCGCCTTCGTAGCCCGGAAATTTTTCGTGCGGCAGACTGTATTTGCTGATCAGCCTTTTCAGGGCATCCTTGTCAGCGCAGCGGAAGCACAGCGATGGCGAACTGAGTGCGATGCTTTCGGAGAGCCCCAGCGAAGCCCCGCCCACGTCGAAGCGCATGTGAACGGTGGGTTCTTCGCGCATTCGTATCAGTTTCGGCGCAACGGCCGCCCAGAAGCGTGCAGAACGAACGGCGTCACGCGCCGGCAAAGTCAATTCGAACCAGGTGCCACACGCTGAATCGTTGTCGAACTCATCTCCGCCGCTGAACGTGCGGGCCTCGAGCATTGTCACCATGTGACCGTCGCGATCGGCCAGACCCAGTTCGTTGAACACGTCCTCTCCGAGGCGCATAACGCTGAAGTCAAAGCCGTGATCGGCCATGGAGCGGGCACGCTTGGCGAGGTCAGGCTGCACGAATGTGATCGCTGGTGAATGAAAATCACGATCATGCAGCCCGATGCACAACACGCCGTCGCTGACTACCGCATATTTGTGGGACCAGACGTCACCGATCGTCAGTTCAGCGAAGCCGAGCGTCTTGTAGTAGTTGAGCGAGTCGAGGATGTCAGGTGTGCGAACGCTGAATTCGAGAAAATGGCCCAGGCTGCTCACTTCGCCGCCCCCAGGGCCAACGCACGGGCGCGTGATTTGTCCCGGTCGCGAGCAACCTCGCTGGCACTCCAGTCGGCAGACGATTCGGGCCAGCCGCCCGCGTGTTTTTCGATCAGGCGCGCCAGAAACGCAACGTGATCATCGCGCGCATTAAGAGCAGGAATGTAGTTGAGCGAGCCGCCACCCGCATCGGCAAAAAACCCGGCGTTCTGCATTGCAATCTCTTCGAGCGTTTCGAGGCAATCTGCCGCGAAGCCCGGACAAACCACATCAAGTCTTTCGATGCCTTTGCCACCGAGTTCGATGACAGTCTCGTCAGTGTAAGGGCGCAGCCATTCCGCCCGCCCGACGCGCGACTGGAACGAGATGATCCACTCATCCTCGCCGAGCTCGAGCGACTCGGCGATAAGTCGCGCGGTCTTCTGGCATTGGCAATGATAGGGATCGCCACTCAGCAGCGTGTCCATCGGGACGCCGTGAAAAGAAAACAACAGCTTGTCGCCGCGACCATGTTGTTCCCAGTACTCGCGGATGTTCTGCGCCTGCGCAGCAATAAACCCAGGTGCGTCGTGATAATGGTTAATGAACCTGAATTCGGGAACCCAACGGCGCTTGCTCAGCGCGCCCGTGACCATATCGAAAACAGAGCCGGTCGTCGTACCGGAATACTGCGGATACAGGGGCAGACACACGATGCGTCTGGCGCCATGGTCGTACAGCTGCTGCAGAGCCGACTCAATCGAAGGCTGCCCGTAGGACATGCCGAGCTCAACGTGCACTGCGCCTGAGAGTCGCACGGAAAGCTGTTGCGCGATGGAGTTGGCGATGTCCTGCGAGTAAATGAGCAGCGGTGAGCCATGCTCCGTCCAGACTTTTCGATACGCCTCGGCGGATCGGGACGGCCGAAATCGAAGAATGAAGCCGTGCAAAATGATCCGCCACAGCAGCCGTGGCAGCTCCACAACGCGCGGGTCGGCCAGAAACTGCCCGAGGTAACGACGCACGGCCGAGGTTGTCGGTGCGTCAGGCGTGCCCAGATTGACTACAAGGACGCCCATGGACTCGGACGCCCCATGTTCGTATTCTGGCGAGGATTGGAAGGTCGGCATAAACCCGTAAACCGATTTGAATCGCCGTAACAGTAAACGAAAGGCCCTTCGTGTGCCAGCGACTGGGGCTATAATCCCTTGTCTTGATTGGCAATTATTGCGCGATGCGGCTCATGAACAATCTTCCCGAAACCGGCGGCGGCCAACAGCCGACATGGATCCTGATACGCGACATTGCTGTACTTCAGGTCAAGCTCGTCGTTGACGGTCTGCGCGACCTGATCCTCGTTCCTGCCTCGCTTGTTGCGGGGGTCATGAGTCTTGTCAAAACACGAGGAGGCAAGCCCGGGAGGGAGTTCTACACGCTCATAAGCGTCGGGAAGCAAAGTGAGCGCTGGATTAATCTGTTTGGCGCGATCAAAAACGCGCCGCCGGATATTCTCGATGAGAATCGCTTCGGTGAGGCGGACATAGACGATATCGTCTCGCGCGTGGAGTCATTTGTCGTCGATGAATACAAACGCGGCGGTGTGACCGCGCAGGCAAAGCACAGGATCGACAAAGCGCTGGAGGCGATGCAGCGCCGCCGCAAGAAGGAACCGCAAGAGCCGCTTTGATCGTCCTAGGCTGCTTCCATTATTGCAGCAACACCCATGCCGCCCGCCGTGCACACCGAAATGAGGCCACGACCAGAGCCCTTTTCGCTCAGCAGCTAGGCCATTGTCGCAACGATGCGTGCGCCGGTGGCCGCAAACGGATGGCCCACCGCAAGGCTGCCACCTTTGACGTTTAGCTTGGATAGCTCGATCGGGCCCATCGGGTGATTGCGCCCAAGACGATCGCGGCAGAATTTCTCGGTTTGCCATGCTTTCAGTGTTGCTATGGTCTGCGACGCAAACGCTTCATGTATCTCGTAGAAGTCAAAGTCCTGAAGCTGCAGGTCTGCCTCTTTCAACATCTCGGAAACGGCGTACGCCGGCGCCATTAACAGGCCTTCGTCATCGACGAAATTAACGGCGGCTACTTTCGTAAAGGTCAAATAGGCCGATATAGGAAGATTCTTCAGGTTAGCCCAATCCTCCGATGCAAGGAGTACGGCGGCGGCTCCGTCCGTCAAGGGAGTACTGTTGCCCGCGGTCATCGTGGCGTCTGCGCTCTTGTCGAACACCGGCTTCAGTGCCGACAGCTTTTCGAACGTCGAATCACGGCGGATGTTGTTGTCTTCCTCACAATCGAGAAAAGGGATGACGAGATCTTCGTACCAGCCCGCGTCGTAAGCCGCAGCGGCTTTGACGTGGCTCGCGAGGGCGAGCTGGTCCTGGTGTTCGCGCGGTATGTCCCATTGCTGCGCCGTGATTTCCATGCTCTGTCCCATGGAAAGGCCTGTGCGCGGCTCGGTAACGCCCGGAAACAGCGGCTTGAAGTGCGCCGGCCGCAGCCGAAACCACGGCAGTATCCGGTCCTTTACCGATCGTGCGCGAAAGACATCCAGCATAATCGAGCGATAGGTGTCGTTGTAAACGATAGGTGGGTCGCTCACCGTATCGGTGCCGCCGGCAATGCCCGAGTCGATCTGTCCCAGCGCGATCTTGTTGCCGATCATGATGCAGGCTTCGAGGCTCGTGCCGCAGGCTCGTTGCAGATCAACGCCAGGGGTGCGCGGAGACAGGCCCGAGTCCAGGACGGACTCCCGTGCGAGATTCCAGTCTTTCGAATGCTTGATCACCGCGCCTAAAGCAACGTCGCCCAGCGTTTGTCCCTTCAGGTCGAATTTGTTAACGACACCCTGCAGTGCAGCCGCCATGAGATCCTGGTTTGAGCACTCCCTGTAGACCGAGTGCGACCGGCAAAAAGGGATTCTCATTCCCCCGACTACAGCAACTCGTTTGGCCCGGCCATCATGCAACATACTTGCCTCCGTAAAGACTTGATCAACCCATGCGATTCAGCAACTTTACACGAATCAGTATTCCAATTCGCGCGTCGGGAAGAGCCCTGAGGTGAGCCCGGCAAAAATTGGGAACGCCTGCAGACGCGAATAGGTTACATTTGCCGGATGTGGCGAACCAGCAGTTGGCGAGAAGAGACCCGTGGGCTGCTGCGCCTCGCCGGGCCGCTTATCGTCAACAACCTGTCGATAGCCGGCATGCAGTTTGCGGATGCGGTCATGGCGGGCCGCCTCGGCGCCGAGTCGCTGGCAGCTGTCGCAGTCGGCGCAAGCGTCTGGTTTTTCGGCTTCGTGATCTGCCTCGGAATACTCATGGCGATCTCGCCGCTTGCCGCAAGGCACTACGGTGCCGGAAACCCCGAACGCATAGGCCGGTATACGCGTCAGGGCATGTATCTGGGAATCGCTTTCGGGCTGTTCTTGATCCTGCTCGCCCAGGTAACCGTTGCTCCGCTGCTGATACAGGTCGGCGTGGACGAGAGCTTTCGTGATCTGACCGTAGGCTACGTGCTCGCGATCATTCCAGGAGCACCGGCAATCTTCGTCTTCCTTGCGCTGCGGTTTACGACTGAGGGCATCGGCTACACGCGGCCGATTATGTTCACGTCGATACTCTCGCTGGTCTGCAATGTGTTTTTAAACTATGTGCTGATGTTCGGGCACTTTGGTGCGCCCGCTCTCGGCGTAGTCGGCTGCGGTCTGGCGAGCGCAATTACGATGTGGGCAATCATGGTTTCGTTAGCCACGTACATGATAGTGAGCGCACGTTATAAACCGCTAAAGATATTCTCGCGCTTTGCGCCGTTGCGAACAAATGTACTCAAGGAAATCCTGGTGCTGGGGGTGCCGATCGCCGTGACGATTACGGCGGAGGCCGGGCTATTCAATGCTGTGTCTATTCTTATGGGAACCCGGGGCGCAGCGATTGCCGCGGCACATCAGATCGCGATCAACTTCGCTGCAACGATGTTCATGGTGCCGCTCGCATTGAGTTCGGCCATAACGATCAGGGTCGGTCATGCGCTGGGCGCCGGAAATGCGGCCGCGGCAAAATTCGGTGGCGCGCTGGGCATCCTGATCTGCGCGGGATTCATGGCATGTTCCGCGATGTTTCTGCTCATTTTTCGCGATTCGGTCGTCGGCCTGTATACGAACGACAAGTCGGTTACGAGTATCGCGATCAGCCTGCTGCTGATGGCCGCGGTATTTCAGGTGGCTGAC
>CAMYMP010000694.1 GCA_947259435.1 uncultured Woeseiaceae bacterium | reverse complement strand
CCTGGAGCTTGGCTTGCGATTTCGATTCCGGCTTGGGCTGCGGTTTCGATTCCGGCTTGGGCTGCGGTTTCGACTCAGCCTTGGGCTTCGGTTTCGGCTCCGGCTTGGGCTGCGGTTTGGGTTCTGCCTTGGGCGGTGGGGCCGCCTTGCCGACGACCTTGAACGCGGAGTCGGGTGCTTCGAGATGGTGTTTGACGGACGCCTCGATCGCAAGGCGTGAGCGACCAGGTGATACAGGCTTTAGAAGAAATCGGTAGACCTTGCCGCGATTGATCAGGTCCATGAGCATTTCGCCGTCGTCGCGTCGACCTGCAACGATCGATACGAGGCGCGTTGAAATTGTGCGCAGGTGCATCGTCAACTTCTCGGCATTCGTACCAACCATGGCCGCATCGACCACGGCAACGCCGACCTTGCCATTGCGGACCGCATCATCGGCTTGAGCAAGTGTGTTGGCATAGATGATATTGTGCAGACCTCGCGCAGACTCCTTTACCGTTGCCAGGAATTCCTCATCCTGTGTCAGCACAAGAACGTCAACGGCCCGCGCGCCAACCTCAGTTGCGGCCGAAACCTTCATTGGATCGAGAATCGGTACCTGACCGGTACCGTCCGAGATTATCGTGGCGCCATGTTCAGACGTCTCCATGACGATGTGTTCAGACACGGGTTCGTCGACATTCGCCGCCGTGTCGTTGGCCGACTCTGCCAGCGCCATAAGGCGCGCCTGACGAGTTGCGTTGTCAATCAGGCTCTTTAATGAATCGGGAGTGACGCTGCCGCGCACGATCTGGAAAACTTCCTGATCACCGACAAGAGCTTCGAGACCATCGTCTTCGTTGCCGGCAAGAAGGATTCCAATTGTTTCGGGCGAGCGCTTCTTGGCCTCGCGAAGCGCATCAAGGCCGCTCATGCCAGGAAGCTCCTGCGCCGAGACGATTACGTCGATCTGCGTTGCGCCGAGCGTGTTGAGCGCCTCGGTACCGCTGGTCGCACAGTGCACTGTGTAGCGATCGGTGAATCCTGAACTCAGGTCGTCCAGTGTGCTTTGCTCGCTATGTAGTAACAGTACCTGCTTCTTGAAATACTCCAGCGACACTCGACGACCTCCATTGATTCTTGTGTCCACTCAGACGCACATCCTTGCGTCGGAGGAGTATATCCTTATGGATTAAGGTAATTGTCGCTCGACGGCGACTGATATCCGAATCTGTGACACGGCGCACAGTGGAACTGCAGCCCGCATCACATTTGGGCTCCAGGCTCTCAGGCCGTCGCCGGATCAGGTCCGGCGGCGGGCCTCTTCGGCGAGTTCGGAGACCGCGTCTTCGAGTGACAGAACACGCTGCTGCTTGGAGCCGAGCCGACGCATCGCGACGTTGCGTTCGTCAACCTCACGCTGGCCCACTGCGAGTAATACCGGCACTTTCTCGACGCTGTGTTCACGAACCTTGTAGGAGATCTTCTCATTGCGCGTATCGGTCTCAGCACGCAGTCCAGCTTGCTTGAGTTCGCGCGCCACTTCCTCCGCGTAGTCGTTCGCGTCCGAAGTGATCGTCAATACTTTGACCTGCGTTGGCGCGAGCCACAGTGGCAGGTTACCAGCATGGTGTTCGATAAGGATGCCGATGAAGCGCTCGAGCGATCCAAAGATCGCACGATGCAGCATGACAGGCAGATGTTTGCTGCCGTCCTCTCCGATATACGTCGCACCGAGTCGTCCGGGCATGTTCAGGTCGACCTGCAAGGTGCCGCACTGCCAGTCGCGGCCAATCGCGTCGCGCAATACGAATTCGATCTTGGGCCCGTAAAACGCACCTTCGCCCGGGTTGTGTGTGTAGTCGAGTCCGGCTACCTCAAGTGCTTTTTTCAGCGCAGCCTCTGCCTGATCCCAGACTTCATCTGCGCCAACGCGCACTTCAGGGCGATCGGCAAACTTGATGCGTACGTCTTCGAAACCGAAACTCTTGTAGATGCCCAGGATCAGATCGCAAACGGCGATCGATTCATCGGTTATTTGTTCCGGTGTGCAAAAGATATGCGCGTCATCCTGAGTGAATGCGCGCACGCGCATCATTCCGTGCAAAGCACCTGAGGGTTCGTATCGATGGCACTTGCCGAACTCGGCGAGCCGGTATGGCAGGTCGCGATAGCTCGTGATGCCCTGCTTAAACACCTGAACGTGTCCCGGGCAATTCATCGGCTTGATCGCGTAGTGCCGGCCGTCGACGGTCTCGGTTGTAAACATGTTGTCGCCGAATGTGTCCCAATGGCCGGATGCCTGCCACAGCGAGCGGGACATGATCTCTGGCGTATTGATCTCACGGTAACCCGCCGCATTTTGTTGTTGGCGCATGAATTCGATCAGATTCTGAAACAGAATCCAGCCTTTCGGATGCCAGAATACGGCGCCCGGCGCTTCCTCCTGGAAGTGAAACAGGTCCATGACGCGGCCAAGTCGGCGATGGTCACGTTTTTCGGCTTCCTCGAGCATGTGCAGATATTTGCGCAGCTGCTTGTCGTTCGACCAGGCGGTGCCATATACGCGCTGCAACATTTCGTTATTCGAATCGCCGCGCCAGTACGCGCCCGATACATGCGTCAGCTTGAACGCCTTGCCAAGCTTGCCGGTTGAGGGCAGGTGAGGACCGCGGCACAAATCGATGAATTCACCCTGGCGATACAGCGTGATCGCCTCACCCGAAGGAATGCTGGCGATGATCTCGGCTTTGTATTCCTCACCAATGCCACGGAAAAATTCGACCGCTTCGTCGCGGTCCCAGACTTCCCGCTTGATGTCTTCATCACGATCGACGATGTCGCGCATGCGGCCCTCGATGACGCCCAGATCGTCCTCGGTAAACGGTTCCTCGCGCGCGAAATCGTAATAAAAGCCGTTCTCGATCGCAGGCCCAATGGTCACCTGAGTGTCCGGCCACAGCTCCTTCACCGCCTCGGCAAGTACATGCGCAGCGTCGTGTCGCAGCAATTCCAGGCCATCCTCGGAATCCCGGGTGACCACCTCGACAGCCGCATCCGTCTCGATATCGCGTGTCAGGTCAAAGAGTTCGCCGTCGACGCGAACGGCGACGGCATCGCGAGCCAGGCTCTTGCCAATGCTGGCGGAAATCTCGGCGCCTGAGGTGGCAGCGTCAAACTGTCGGACAGAGCCGTCGGGTAAGGTTATGTTTGGCATCGCTTGATCTAATGTATTGCAAAAGGCGGCCCGGAGGCACGGCGCGCTATTGTACAGCAGAGGGCGCTCTTAACTCATGCAAAATGTGCGTAGAATATCGCCCCGTCCGAATGAACGATGAAACGTCCATGAATGATGCACCACCGCGGGATTTTATCCGCCAGATTATTTTTGAAGACCTCGAGTCCGGGAAGCACGACGAGATCGTGACGAGGTTTCCGCCGGAGCCGAATGGCTACCTGCATGTCGGCCACGTCATGTCGATCTGCCTGAATTTTGGTGTGGGGCAGGAGAATAACGGCCGGACATTTCTGCGCTTCGATGACACGAACCCCGGAAAAGAAAAGGAAGAATACGTCCGCGCAATCGAACGTGACGTGCACTGGCTCGGATTCGACTGGGAAGACCGTCTAACGCATGCCTCCGATTATTTTGATCAGATATATGATGCGGCCGAAAAGCTGGTCGACCTTGGCGTTGCCTATGTCGACAGCCTGAGTGCCGATGAGATTCGCGAACACCGCGGCACACTCACAAAGCCGGGCACGAACAGCCCGTATCGCGACCGGCCTGTAGACGAAAACCTCGACATGTTGCGCCGCATGCGCGCCGGTGAATTCGAAGACGGGGCCCACGTGCTGCGCGCGAAGATCGATATGGCGTCACCGAATATGAATTTGCGTGACCCTGCTCTGTACCGGATTCGCCATATCGACCATCAGCGGACGGGCGACAAATGGTCTATCTATCCCATGTATGACTTTGCGCACACGCTTTCCGATGCTTTCGAGGGCATTACGCATTCGCTCTGCACACTCGAGTTCGAGGATCATCGGCCGCTGTACGACTGGTTCCTCGATCAGCTCAAGCCTGCCCACCGGCCACGCCAGATCGAGTTCTCGCGGCTGAATCTCGCGTACACGATTACGAGCAAACGCAAACTCAAAATGCTGATCGACGGCAGCGTCGTCTCGGGTTGGAACGATCCGCGCATGCCGACAATCGCCGGCATGCGGCGGCGCGGCTATCCTGCGGCAGCCATGCGGGATTTCGTCAAGCGCGGAGGTGTGACGAAGAAGGACAAACTCATCGAGATGGGGGTGCTCGAAAACTGCGTTCGTGAGCAGCTTGGCGAAACCGCCGAGCGGCGCATGGCTGTTCTGCGTCCGCTGAAAGTCGTGCTGACGAACTACCCGGAAGACCGGGTCGAGATGGTTCAGGCGATGAATCATCCGAACAGACCCGAACTCGGCACCCGCGAAATGCCGTTCTCGCGCGAAGTGCTGATAGAGCGGGACGATTTTCTCGAAGAAGCGCCGCGCAAGTTTTTCCGCCTGAAACCGGGTGGAGAAGTGCGGCTGCGTTTCGGTTACATCATCAAGTGCGAAGAGGTCATCAAGAACAATTCTGGCGATGTCGTAGAGCTGCGCTGCAGCTACGATCCGGAGACGCGCAGCGGAACGGGTACGAGCGACAAGAAAGTCAAAGGCACGATTCACTGGGTATCGGCCGCGCATGCAGTGCCGGCGAGCGTGCGGCTGTATGACCGCCTGTTTACCGTGCCGGATCCGAATTCGGTCGACGATTTCATGTCGGTGCTGAATCCCGAGTCGCTCGAGGCCGTCAACGCAATGCTGGAGCCCGCGTTGCAGCAACTGGCGGACGGCGAGGCCGTGCAGTTCGAACGCCTGGGCTATTTCTGCACCGACTCCGAAGAACACACGTCCGATTCCCCCGTAATCAACCGAATCGTTACGCTTCGTGATAGCTGGGCGAAAATCGAAAAACAAGCGATGCAGTCCGCATAACTCCGGTTGCGGCCGTGGGAGGGGGACTGCTCATCGGAAGTAAAGCGCAGCGTAGCGAGCCATGAAGATGAGCAGTCACCGGACCGCGGCCGCTATTTGTCTTATGTAGCGAGCCCGTCGGTTACGGTTATTGGTGCGCCCCGATCGGTGCCGAGTCCGTTGGCCGCATTACTTTCGGCTTTGGCGACCTCGATCACACCGAACGAGTTAACCAGCGCCAGGTAGTCGCCTGGTCGCACGCGACCATAGGTTGTCTGCATCTCGATATCGTGGCCCGCAACGTGCACAACGGGCTGCTTGAATCCCTCGATGTGTTTCGCGTCGATGTTACTGATCAGATTGCCGAACGTATCGACCGTCACGATAACGCCAGAGACTTTGCCCGCCGCTACATCCGGGTCGTCAAGCCACGCGGGTATCCACTCGGAGACCGGTATGCCGATGGCAACCGGCGTTGTCGTACCCGCTGCGAGCTCGGCGGCGATCGGTGCAAAGATGTCCCGGCCATGGAACGTCATGCTGGGCGTCGGTATGTCGAGGCGAGGCAGTGCACCGAGGTCGAGCTTGAAGACAGAGGCTTCGTCAGCGTTGTCCAGCATTCGCGCGAGTAGACCGTTATCGGGCGCCATGAAAATGTGATGATCGTACTCGACGATCAGGATGTCGCGTTCCGTGCCGACGCCGGGGTCGACGATCGCGAGATGTACGGTTCCCCGCGGAAAATACTGATAACTGCGACTGACCCAGAAACCCGCCTCGGGAGGCCACTGCGCCGGAATGTCATGCGCGAGGTCAATAATCCTGGCCCCGGGAAATCGCCCGATGATCACGCCCTGCATCACAGCCGTAAACGGCCCCTTGTGGCCAAAGTCAGTCGTTAAGGTAATAACACCGGATGGTTTCATTGGCCGTCTTGGCTCAGCTATTCGGCCAGTTTGTCCAGGTGCCAGTCTGCGTTACCAAACATTTGACCGATTGCGGTCAGCCGCTTGAAGTAGTGTGCTATGTCCACCTCCCACGACACGCCCATGCCACCATGCAGCTGCACTGCTTCCTGCCCGACCTTCTGACCGGTAGTTCCAATATGATATTTGAGAGCGCTGATCGATTTTTTGGCCTCATCGGTACCGTCGGCATTTGCCATCGAGGCCCAGAGCAATAATGAATAACTCTGTTCGCAGGCGGTCAGCATGTCGACCATGCGATGTTGCAGAGCCTGAAAACTGCCGATAGGTACGCCGAACTGGACCCGGTTCTTCGAATACTCGACAGTCTTGTCGGTCATTGTCCGCATGATGCCAACGGCTTCGGCACAAACGGCAAGCGTCGCTTCGTCGATGACCGCTTCGAGTGTGGAGAAACCGTCACCCACATTGCCTAGCACTGCGTCTTTGCCGACCCTTACGTTGCTCAAGTGAATCTCCGCCGCCTGGTGGCCATCGACGGTCGGATACCGATCCCGCGATACCCCGTCCGCCAGGCCACCGAGCGCGAACAGCGTAATACCGTCCATCGATACTCTGTCGCCCGAAGTACGTGCCGGGACGATCAGCAAACCGGCATTCCCCCCATTGAAGACGAGCCCTTTTTGGCCGTTGATGAGCCAGTCGTCGCCATCAGCTTCAGCCGTGGTCGTAACGTCGGCGAGCTCATAGCGGCTCTGAGGTTCGACGAAAGCCAGAGCGGCCTGCAGCTCTCCGGCGATGATCGGGTGCAACAATTTCATCTTCTGCGCTGTGCTCGCGGCTCGCCGCAAGATGCCGCCGGCCATGACGACGTTCGCAAGGTAGGGCTCGACGACGAGCCCGCGCCCAAACTGCTGCATCATGACCATGGATTCGATCGGTCCACCATCAAAACCGTCGTCAGCCTCACTGAACGGGACAGCCGTCCAGCCGAGCTCGGCAAACTTCTTCCAGACCTCGGCGCTGTATCCGAGTTCGGACGCCGAATACTTTTGCCGCGATTCGAAGTCGTATTCGTTGGCGATGAATTTCTCGACGCTGTCGCTCAGCATCGTCTGCACTTCGTTGAACGAAAAATCCATGCCGTGCTCCGCTACAGTCCAAGCACGTGCTTGGCGACGATATTTTTCTGGATTTCGTTCGAGCCGCCGTAGATCGAGGCTTTGCGATAATTGAAATAGCGCAGCGCGGACTTGGTTTCTGCACCTTCACCGACGCGCTCATCATCGGGGAAGTCGACCACATACTGGTCGGGCACATAGGGCAGGGCGTAGTAGCCGGCTGCTTCGACATAGAGCTCGTCCGTGGCTTGCTGCAACTCCGTGCCTTTGAATTTGAGTATCGACGACTCTGGTCCGGGCGCCTTGCCCGAAGCGACCGCCGCCAGCGTTCGCAACTCCGTGAACTCGAGGGCTTTGAGTTCAACCTCTGTTGCTGCGAGCTTGCGCATGAAGTTGCGATCGTCGCTTAGCGGTGTCGCGCCACGGACCGTCGCGCCACGGACCGGGCGACCAGCCTGTTCGCGCAGTTTCTGCAGTCGATACTTGGTTCGTGCAACGCCGGCGGTGCCGGTGCGTTCGTGCTCGAGCAATACTTTTCCGTACGTCCAGCCCTTGCCTTCCTCGCCAACGAGATTCTCGACGGGCACTTTCACGTCTTCAAAGTGTATTTCGTTGATCTCATGATCGCCCTCGATCGTGATGATCGGGGTGACGGTGATCCCGGGCGTCTTCATGTCAATGAGCAGAAAGCTGATGCCTTCCTGGCGCCGCGCGACATCCGTGGCGGTTCTGACGAGACAAAAAATCCAGTCCGCGTGCTGGCCCAATGTGGTCCATGTCTTGGTGCCGTTGACGATGTAGTGATCTCCGGCACGATCGGCGCGGGTTTTCAGCGATGCCAGATCGGACCCTGACCCGGGCTCGGAATAGCCCTGACACCACCAGACGTTGCTCGCGAGAATGTCGGGCAAGAACCGTTGTTTCTGCTCTTCGGTGCCGAACGTGTAGACGACCGGACCGACCATGCCGAGGCCGAAAGGAATGATCACGGGCGCATCGGCCTCAGCCATTTCGGTCGAAAAAATGAACTTCTGGACCACACTCCAACCGGTGCCCCCATATTCGACGGGCCAGTTGTAGCCGGCCCATCCCTTCTCGTACAGCGCTTTCTGGAAGCGTATGTAGTCATCTCGATCCAGGGGCACGCTCTGCCGTTGTTTTTCTGCAATGCCCGCCGGCATTTCATCGCGGAAAAATGCCCGGACTTCGTCGCGAAAGGCGAGTTCTTCGTCGGAGAATGTAACGTGCATCGAAATACCTGCCCAAAGCCGTTGGCGGCCGAAAAGCATGCAGCATTTAGTTAGCAAAATAAAGAACAACGCGGCGAGATCGGGCAGAATGGCTACATGACGACCCATCAGAGCCCTGAAGGCACAGCCGAACCTGCGGCGCGCGAAATCCGCGACGCATTGAATCGGCCTTTGCATGACCTGCGTATTTCGCTGCTGGATCGCTGCAATTTCCGCTGCCCATACTGCATGCCCGAGACTGAATTCCACGAGGACTACCAGTTCCTGACCCGGTCGCAGCGGCTGACACACGCGGAGATTCTGAAAGTTGCGGCCGTCGCCACCCGTCTGGGAGTATCAAAATTGCGCCTGACCGGCGGCGAACCACTGCTCGACAAGAAACTGCCGGAGCTTGTGAAGGGGCTCGCGGCGCTGCCCGGCGTCGAAGACCTGGCGCTGACAACCAACGCCATGTTGCTCGCCCCGGTTGCGGCGAAACTGGCCGAAGCGGGCCTGCATCGCGTCACAATCAGTCTCGACAGCCTCGACGAGCAGGTGTTCAGGACGATGAGTGGCGGCCGCGGTGATCTGCAGGCCGTGCTGAACGGGGTGAAGGCCGCCGAGCAGGCAGGGTTGTCACCGATCAAGATCAATGTGGTCGTGGAACGGGGTGTGAATGACCATACCGTCCTCGATCTGCTCGATCACTTTCGCGGCACGGGCCACGTCGTGCGCCTTATTGAATTCATGGACGTCGGCAAT
>CAMYMP010000693.1 GCA_947259435.1 uncultured Woeseiaceae bacterium | reverse complement strand
CAAGCTGTGAAGGATTTGCTCGAATCCGATTCGCGGCAGTCGCCTGGCTTTTATTTTGTCGATGGACTCGCCCGCATCCGCGGAAGAGCGCTGTAATCGCGCTTGCAGAAAAACGTTCGTCAATACATTCCAGGACAATCGGCTATGCCACGGAAGCACTCTTGATGTCACTTCGGCCGAAATGCCTTCGAGTGAGCCGCGGTACCATGCGTTGTGTGCAATGTCGGCGGCTGACCGCAACAACAATGGAATTACAAATTGTTCGCAGAACTGTCGATGTCCTGCCCAATATTCGCCATCGACATATGGCCGGAATGAGAGACTGTCGACAAATATGGGCTCTGGCCCGGTGAACTGCACGTTGTAAGCTGTCGCATCAGTCAGCGTGACGTCTTTTCGCAAAGCCATCTGCTGAATTTCGAGATGTAGTAATGCCGCCTTCTTCAATCCTGCGAAAGACCATTCATAGGGGTAAGAAATAAATGGCAATCTTGGATGCTCGAGCACGGATGCGGCTCTTTCGCCGCTGCGACCAAGAACTGACTTGTCAACGACAGTCTCGGCAACCAGCTTGCCGCTACCGATCAATTCATCAATCAGGCCTGATGACCGGACCGTGTCGAAGTCCGGCACGGCAATCGGCATGATCGTTCGATACACACGGCCGTTTGCGTGAAAAATCTGACCTCTTGGATCTCGAAATGAACCGGTTTCAGCAAGGACTTGCGTCATCGACGGGTCATTTCAGACATCGGGCTCCTGCCCGACTTTCTGGCTCTTCTCGCGTTTCTGCTCCTGCGATTTGCCCGTCAGGTTCGCGACAAAGGATTTGAAACGGTGCCAGTACAGCCGCAACATGCCCATCGCCACGGCAATGCCGGCAAGGATGCTCTGCAGAATAATGCTGCCCGTGCCGGGATCAAGGTACGCATAGGCGGGCGACGCAAAAGTAAGAGACGCGCTGATAAGAACCAGCGCGCGTATTCTGAATTTTGGATCGACAGGTCCCATTCGTCGCCCCCTTCTGCGCCGCGACTGTATTACCCAAGCTGAGCACCAGGTGCCAATAATAGCGTCTAACGAAGTGCCCGGCAGGAGAAACAGTGTGACCTGATCCACACTTTGCCGCTCACGCGCTTACGTCGCGGCGGCGAGCGCCTGATCGATGTCTTCCAATATGTCGTCGATGTGTTCGATGCCGATCGACAGTCTGACCAGGTCTTCGCTGACACCGGATGCCTGAAGTTCTTCTGGTGCTAGCTGACGGTGTGTCGTCGAGGCCGGATGACACGCCAGCGACTTGGCATCGCCAATATTGACCAGGCGTGTGATCAACTGCAGCGCATCGATAAACTTGGTGCCTGCCTCGATGCCACCTTTGATACCGAAGCTCAGAATCGCCGAAGCTCGGCCACCCATATACTTGTCGGCGAGCGCCTTGTGCGGGCTGTCCGGTAGCGCCGCATAGCGAACCCACTCGACCTGCTTTTGTTGTTGCAGATGTTCAGCCACGACTAGTGCGCTGTCGCACATCCTGTCCATACGTAGCGGCAATGTTTCGATACCCTGCAAAGCCATGAAGCTGGTCATCGGTGAGATAGCCGCGCCCATGTTTCGCAGCGGCACGACTCGGGCACGCCCAATGTAAGCCGCTTCGCCGAGGGCCTCCGTGTAGACGACGCCATGGTAGGACACATCCGGCTCGTTAAGGCGCCGAAAGCGTTCCTTGTTCGCGACCCAGTCGAATGTGCCCGAGTCGATCAGCGCACCGCCGATGATCGTGCCGTGCCCACCCAGGTACTTGGTCAACGAATGCACGATGATGTCGCAGCCCCACTCGAACGGGTTGTTCAGGTATGGGCTCGGCACCGTGTTGTCCACGATGACGGGCACGCCATGGGCGTGCGCCATTTCGGCCAGTGGTTCCAGGTCGACGACATTACCTGCCGGGTTACCGAGGGACTCGCAGTAGATCGCCTTGGTTCGATCATCGATCAATGCCGCCATACCGTCGATGTCGTTCGGGGCTGCGAAACGCGCCTCGATGCCAATCTGTGGGAAGGTATGCGCGAAGAGATTGTACGTTCCGCCATACAGGGTCGAGGTCGTGATGAAGTTGTCGCCGGCCTCGGCAATCGTCAACAGAGAATAAGTCGTCGCCGCCTGACCGGACGATAAACCCAAACCGGCAAGTCCGCCTTCCATCGCGGCAACACGTTGCTCCAGTACCGCCGTCGTCGGGTTCATGATGCGCGAATAGATATTCCCCTCGACTTTGAGATTGAACAGGTCCGCACCATGCTGTGTATCGTCGAACGCATACGCAGTCGTCTGATAAATAGGGACGGCTACCGCCTTTGTCGTTGGATCCGGTTCGTATCCAGCGTGAACTGCGAGAGTTTCGATTTTCATTGTTCTTTTTCCTTGATTGACGAGGATGAATTAGGCTTTCTCGTATAGAGGTTGAAGCTACCGCAAATTTGTTGCCTGGATCAACCGAAAAACATGAACTCGAAAAGACGGCCCAGCATGAAATAGGCATGCGACGGTTTCTTCGCCGATTCTCTGAGGCGCTCCAGGTTCTGTCGGTCCAGCCACTGGCCGTTCTTCACCACAGCCACCGGTTCGTGCAGACTGCCGATATCAGTCATTGGGTTGTTCCGTGTCACCACCAGGTCGGCAATCTTGCCGACTTCGATGCTGCCGAGCGTCTTGTCGACACGAAGCGCTCTCGCTGCGTTGACCGTGGCCATTTTCAATATCGCGCTTGCGGGCAAACCGGCCTGCAGCAGGAGCGCAATCTCATCGTGCGTCGATATGCCGGTACTCGCGTAAATTATGCCGCTATCCGAACCCAAGACCAGATTTACGTCGGTGTCGTGCAGTACGCGCGTGATGTAGTGAAAATAGGCGTTGCGCTTCTCCAGGCTGTCTTGAAGGTTGTCGCCCGCATTCAACCAGCGCGAGACAGACGTACGTTCTTCAACGAACCTCATGAACGGATTCAGATATCCCAATGGCAGTTCGTCTACAAAGGTTTGCTTGTCGCGGGCAAGCTGCGTCAGGTGATCGAAAATCATCAGCGTCGGCGTTACCGTGGCGTTCATGTCCTTGAGTTCCTCGGCAATCGCAAGCACGGCATCATCGTCGTACTTATAGTCCAGCGGGCCTTGAAAAATCTCCTCCGTATGCTCCAGGGTAACCATCGGAGCCGCGAGCCGATAGTCGATGTCTACTACTGCGTAAGGAACATGGCCGGCCACCGGGAAGTCCAGCTTTGCCGCCTCGTCGATGATGGCCGCATAGACCTGCGGTTCCAGGCGCGTGTATACCTTGACGAAATCCCAGCCCGCATCATGGTATTCGCGAACCATCTCTCGAGCGCTATCCGTGTCGCTGACGACTTTGTGCGCCATGGGGTTTGCGTTCTTGCCGCCATTCAAGATCGGGGTCGCCGTAATCAGGTTGCTGCCCAACCATCGTCCATCCTGCAATTCGGTTCGCCAACGCAAATGCATCGGGTAGCCGCCCATATTCCTTACGGTGGTTACGCCGTAGGCCAGGCTCAAAACAAGATACTTTCGATCGAAGGCATGCACATGGGCGTCAATCAGGCCCGGCGTCACGTACGCGCCATTACCGTCGATCAATTGGTAGTCACTGCTTGTTGGACTGCCGGATAAGCGAATTTCCTCGATCCATCCATCGCGAACGAGTAGTTGCCGGTTCATTAGAATCTGATCGCCGATCATGGTGACCAGATGCACGCTGTCTAATGCCAGCGCTTGCCGGTTGTCCGCAGCGATAAGGTCGTCGGGCAGCTCCCAGCGCGCCAACGGGATGGCTGCGGCGGATACCAGTAAAAGGACGAGTACCAGAAGCGCGAGGTACTTGCCCAGCATCTTAATGAGCCGAGCTGGCTGCACAGCAGTTATTCACCTACGGCCTGAAATTGATACATCGCTTCGACGATCTGTGACAGTGGTTCGCCGTAGCGGCCAAACCATTTTTGATAGATGCGCCGAATTCTTACGTCACGGAAAAGCGAGGCCAGGGCCCTGTCCGCCACGAGGCGGAATTCCGTGTCGCCCCGGGGAATCATCATGGCATAGGGCTCGAATGAGAGCGCCGTGCGGGTCAGGGCGTATTCGTTTTTTGCATTTTCGTTTCTGAACACCTGACCGATCAGCATCGCCCGGTCGGATGCATAGCCATCGACCTTTCCATTGTTAAGAAGTCTCATGCCTTCGTCATGCGAGCTGATCAATTTGAGTTTGACATTGAAGTCGTTGACCTCGATGGCGCGCCGCATCACATCCTCGGTCGTTGTGCCGCCCAGGACAGCAATTTTCTTCCTATCCAGGTCGTCAATTGTCCCAATCGGGTCTGTTTTGCGGGACAAGACCGCGCTTCCGGTGATAAATGTCATCAGCGTGAAATCGACCCGCTCCCGCCGTGAGAGAGTAACTGTCGAAGCACCGCACTCGATGTCGATAGCGCCGTTTTCAATCGCGCTCAGGCGTTCTTCCATCGAAACCAATGGCGTAAATACGATATCGACCTTCTCGAGTTGCAGTTCATCGCGAACCGCTGACGCGATATGGCGACAAAGATCGATCGAGTATCCAACCGCTTTTCCTTCGCCGTCCAGGAAAGAGAGCGGCGGCGCGTCAGGCACGAAGCCAATGCGGAGTTCGCCGGTTTCGGCGACACGTTTAAGCGTATCGGCGTGGTTCTCGGCGTTAGCGAAGCCGAGCGAAAGGGCAAGACAGACGGCAAGCAGGACTCGCATGGGTAATCTCCAGGTTCGGCTAAGGGCGGTCACAGCGGGCCTACAGTACCATGGCGTGGAGCTGTGCCAAATAACTGCCGTGCCGTGCTCGGGGGCGCGGCGAAAGGGCTCGTCAGTGGCAATATTTTTTTGGCGAACCGGCGTATAGTTGGGGCCAAATCGGGAGAAAATACATGTTGGTGCACCAAGACGTCGTTGCCGAGATTTCGCGTCTGCCGGATGGTCCGCAGATTGGCGCGTTCTTCGACTTCGATGGAACCGTAATATCCGGCTACTCTGCCTTCGCATTTATCGAGGAACAGGTAAAACGCGGCCATCTGTCGCCCCGCGAGCTCGTCGAACTGTTGGGTGCCATGGCCAGCTTCGGTCTGGGCAAAATGGGCTTCTCGGGCATGATGCTGGCGATGAGCCAGTTTCTGCGGGGTATTCGCGAAGATAGTTACGCGGCATTCGGGAACGAGTTGTTCGAGTCGCATATTGCGCGCTCGATATATCCGGAATCGCGAGCATTGGTGCAGGCGCATCTGCGCAAGGGCCACACAGTGGCCATAATCTCGTCGGCGACGCCATACCAGGTGGAGCCCGCTGCGCGAGACCTGGATATCGAGCATGTACTTTGCACACGCCTCGAAGTCGAGAATGGCATGTTCACCGGCGCGGTCGTGCGGCCGACCTGTTTCGGTCCAGGCAAGGTCGAAGCCGCCGAGTCGCTTGTCGGGCGGTTCGGCGTCGATCTCGAACAAAGCTTCTTCTATACCGACAGTGACGACGACATTGAACTGCTCGAACGGGTCGGGAATCCACGGCCCCTGAATCCAAACAAGAATCTATTGGCAATCGCCGAGCGGCGCGGCTGGCCTGTACGCCGATTCGGCAGCCGCGGTGAAACGCACATCAGCGACTGGATTCGTTCTTTGATGATGCCTGTGAGCCTGGTTGGCTCCTTCTTCGCCGGCTTGCCGATATGGGCGCTCACGGGTTCCAAGCGCGATGCGTTGAATTTCTCGGTGTCGCTGTTCGCGGATACAGCGAGCGCACTAATCGGACTGAACCTGAAAATCACAGGTGAGCATCATCTTTGGTCACATCGGCCTGCCGTGTTCATATTCAACCATCAAAGCAACGTCGATCTGGTCATCGTGGCGCGGCTGTTGAGGCGCGATATTACGGGCGTTGGGAAGCGCGAGATCCGCGATATACCGATAGTCGGGCGCGTCATGGAAGCAGCCGGTGTGGTATTGATCGACCGCAAGAATACGGCGAGCGCTATCGAGGCAATGACTCCACTTGTCGATGCGATGCGGGTCGAGGGTAAGTCAGTTTGTATGTCGCCGGAAGGAACACGTGCGACTACGCCCAAGCTTGCGCCATTCAAGAAAGGTGCGTTCCATCTGGCCATGCAGGCCGGCGTGCCTATCGTGCCGATCATTATCCACAATTCGGGTGACGTGCAGCCCAAAGGCGATCTTCTTTATCATCCGGGGACGGTCGAAGTTGAAGTGTTAGCGCCGATCGATACCGGCAAGTGGTCGGAGAGCACGATCGACGAGCATATCGCTGATGTGCGAAACAAATACCTGCACGTCCTGGATCAGGACAATCATCCGAATGTGGTGAAGATCTCGAAGAAACGACCCGCTGCCAAGTCGAAAACCCGCGCCAAGCGGAAGACTCGTCGGCCTTCGCCGAGCGGCGATTCCGCTCTGAAGTCGGAGTAGCTGCCGATGCAACAATTGAATCCGCAAGACGCTCAGTTCCTCTACATGGAATCGGATGACAGTCTGACCCACGTAACCTCGATCGTGATTCTCGATCCGACAACAGTCCCTGACGGCAAGTCTGTGCGCTTCAAGGAAATTCTGGCGCATATCGACGGGCGCATACACATGAGTCCCCTTTGCCGACGCAAGCTGGTGCGGGTGCCAATGGAGCTGGATTTTCCATACTGGGTTGACGATGAGCGGTTCGATCTCGAAAACCACGTCACTCATGGCCGTTTGCCGGAGCCCGGAGACTGGCGCCAGTTTTGCATTCACATGGCGCGTTATCACTCACGCCCGCTCGATATGCAAAGGCCGCTATGGGAGATGTATGTCGTTGAAGGTCTGGATAATATCGGCTGGCTGCCTAAAGGCAGCTATGCGATTGCGACCAAAATTCACCATGCGGCGGTGGACGGTTCGTCGATCATGGAATTCTTCAGTGCAATGGCCGACATCGACAATAAAGGCACACCTGCAGTGCCGTTGAATCAGGCCAGGCTCAGTCGGTGTCCGGAACCGAGCTTGCTGGATATGGCTGTGCGAGCCGGCTGGCACACAATTCGCTCACCGATCAGCATTATCGATGGTGTCATGCGTGCAGCACCCGGCCTGTACCGCATGGCACAGAGCGCCTTGAGATCTCAGCGCGAACACAGGAACCGCGTACCGGATACGCGTTTCAACTGCGCCGCGTCGCCTCACAAGATGTTTGACGCGACAGCGTTTCCACTGGAGACGCTAAAAGCTATTCGAAAAGCCGTGCCGGGAAGCACGATAAACGATGTAGTGCTTGCGGTTTGCAGCGGTGCGTTGCGCAAGTACCTGCTGCACCACGACGAACTGCCGGACGATTCTCTGATCGCCTGGGTGCCGATCAATGCCCGGGTAGGCGGCACTTCGGATCGGGACCGTCCGGGTAATAATCTGACTTCGATGACCTCACCCATCTTCACGGATGTGGAAGACCCCATTGATCGTCTGCAGTGCATTCAGCGAGCCACGCAACGAAGCAAGGAAACGAAGGCCGGCGTCTCTGCCCGCATCATGACCGATCTGAGTAAACACGTTCCGGCTGCCACTCAGGTCATGGCCGGGCGA
>CAMYMP010000692.1 GCA_947259435.1 uncultured Woeseiaceae bacterium | reverse complement strand
ACCTTCCCCCCAAGGGCGTTCGGAAGCCTGTCGTTGGAGAGTAATTGGATGCCTGACGTGTTCGCAGAGTGGGTGGGATTGAGTCGCCCTCGTCGCGGGCTTCTCGCCAACGTGCCGCTGCGCGGCCGCGTTGGTCGAACTGGGTTCGAACACCCATACCCTCTCCGAAAATCAAAAAGCCCCATTAAGGGGCGTTTTGTAATTTGGCGGTGGGGCGAGTCCTCTGCGGAGGATGCTCCACCAAAGCATCAGGCCTTCTTCAGCCCGCTGCGGGCTGCGACATACGATAAGCACCTAAGTACAAGCCAGAATTTACAGGGTCTCCAAAAATGCGGATTGTAAAGGCCGGGATTGATAAGCAGAACTGCCCCGGGGAGTCCCGCCATGAAGCCTCTTCTCACCGCTTTGATCGTTTCTTTCTCAGCAGCCGCGATGGCCGCAGATACTGTTCCCACAGACATCCAGCAACCGGGGACACAACCCGGCGAAATCGGCAACCTGGAAAGCCCTGACAAGTGCGACAACTGCCACGGCGGCTACAACAGTGCTGTGGAGCCCGCGCATAACTGGCGCGGCAGCATGATGGCGCATGCGGGACGCGACCCGATCTTCTGGGCCACGGTTGCCATCGCCGAGCAGGACTTCGATGGTGCCGGGGATCTTTGCATCCGCTGCCACAGCACCGGCGGCTGGCTCGCCGGACGCTCGACGCCGACGGACGGCTCCGGGCTCGCAGCAGGAGATTCGGACGGCGTCGAGTGCGACTTCTGCCACAAGATGACCAATCCGGATAACTCCGAGCACGTCGGGACAATGGTTGAGCCGTTCGTCGCCAACGAACCGGAACCCAATAACGATGCCCTGTTCGACTGGGATCCGCCGCACACTGGCGTCGAGGGCTATCTCGGATCCGGCATGGCTGCTATGTGGGGCGGAAGCGACAAACTCGGCCCGTATAACGACGCGGCGGCGCGCCACCAATTCATGCAGTCGACCTTCCATCGCGATCGCGACTTCTGCGGGACCTGCCACGACGTGTCGAACCCGGTGACGGGCGACCTTGCCCACAACAGCGGTGTACAGGCAACGGCCGACGCCGTGACCGCCGACGGCACTCCAGGCGCGCCGGTGGACGGCAAAGCCGCGTTCAACAACCCACCTTACAAGTATGGCATCGTCGAGCGGACGTTCAGCGAATACAAGTCAGCGCAGATTGCCCGGACACTTGTCGCCGACTATCCGTCCCTGCCCGCGGACCTGCAGGGCGGCGCACTCGAGGCCGTCTACAACGCCGCAACCCTTGGCGGCACCACGGACGGCAATTACGAGAATCCGGCCGCACCGCGATACTTCAGCTGCCAGACCTGTCACCTGCGGCCGGTCACCGGTGAGGGTGCGAACAAGAAAGGCGTGCCCGTCCGCGTCGACCTGCCGCTGCACGATATGACCGGCGGCAACTACTGGATACCGTTGGCGATCGACTACCTCAATGCGGCAAACAAGCTGCGCCTCGGCGGCGGCATGTCCACGCTGCAGATTACTGCGATGCACGACGGTGCGCTGCGCGCAAAATAAAGTGGTACGACGGCAACGGCGCCCTGCTGCGCGAGGACGGTGCCTACGGCGAGATTGGCGCAACGGTCAACGGCGTCAATGTGAAGAGCCTGTTCGATCTCAGCGGAACGAACACGAAGATCTACGAGGCACACATGGGCATGACACAGGAGTGGGCGGCGCAGCTGATCAGTCTCGGCTACGCGCCGGACCTGCCGCTGAGCTACGATCGGCTGACGGGAGCCGTCGAATGCCGGCTCGGCAATCTCGCCCAGATCGATGGTCAGGGCAACCCGCTGCCGCCGTGTGACGGCGATCCCGCGTATCACGAGACTTTCCACTTCGTGCTGAACAACGCCGTCATCAAGGACAACCGTATCCCGCCCTACGGCATGGACTACGAGCTGGCGCGCGTCCGCAATGCGCTGCCGGTGCCGGGCGACCAGTACGGTGGTGCGCCGGCAGGTAGCTATAACTACTTCGACGAAGTGCCGCTGAATGCTCCCGCCGGCGCCCAGTCGGCCGAGATACAGCTGATGTACCAGCCGACGAGCTGGGAGTACATCCAGTTCCTGTACCTGGCCAATAATGGGCCAGACCCCGCGGCTGGCGGCAATGCTTTTCTTGGCGACGAGGGCGCCAACCTGCTCGAAGCCTGGCTGAATACCGGCATGGCCGATCCCTACGTCATGGCATCGACGACGTGGGGAAGCGCACCCCCGGGCTGCTCGGCAGCTGTGCCGACGCTCACATCCGCCGAACCGGCGGACAAGCAGGTGACGGTGACCTGGCAGGAGGTCGCGGGCGATCCGGATCCACCTGACTACCGGCTCTATTACGACCAGGCAGGTAAGGCTCAGCTGGTAGCCGATCTGGATTGTGCTACGGAAGTTTGCACGAGTTACATCGACACCGACCTGACTAACGGTCAGGAATACTGTTACAAGGTCACCTCCTACACCGCGGAATGTGAGTCCGGTTTCAGCAATATTTTGTGTGCCGTTCCCACGCAGCCGGGCCAGGCACTTGCGGCCGGCGTTATCGAGCCGATGGAAACAGGCAAGTGGGTCACCGAAGGCAAGGGCAAGAACGCGACCACGACCTTCGTGGTCACTAACGCCTTCGTCAGAGGCGATGAAATCGTGATCCGCGCAACCGTCGAGGATGAGACGGGTGCGCCGGTACCTGACGCAACGTTGACAATTTCAATCGCCGGGCCCGAATCCTTCGATCTGCCGG
>CAMYMP010000691.1 GCA_947259435.1 uncultured Woeseiaceae bacterium | reverse complement strand
TTGCGATGCGTTGATCCATACCGCCGCAGCCGTGATCCTGGCTGCGCCCGACCCGCAAAAGCAGATCATCGATGTGGCGGTCAAAGGCACGCAGAACGTGCTCGATTCCGTTGCCAGGACGTCGAGTGTCAAACGCATCGTCATGACCTCGTCGATTGCCGCCGTAATGAGTTACGACCAGCAGGACAAGACCTATACCGAAGACGACTGGTACACGAGCGACGACATACGGCTGGATCCCTACGGCATGGGCAAGACGCAGTCGGAGCGCTTGCTGTGGGAGTTCGCGGACAAGCACGCCGATCGTGTGCAGGCGGTAGCCATAAACCCGTCGGTGGTAATCGGCCGGCCACTCGCGAAACATCACATCCGCTCCAGCCTTGCGTTCATTCGCGATCTGGTCGGCTGGACCTATCCCGCTTGCGCACCGATGCGGCTTCACCTGGTCGATGCAGGCGACGTCTCCAAAGGACATGTGCGTGCACTGACATCGGACAGAGCGGCGGGCCATCGCATCATTTTCTCGGATCGGCAGATGTCGATGCTCGAAATCTCGAAGGTCCTGTCACGCAAATACAAGACACCTATGCGGGTGTTGCCCAAGCTGATCCTGTACATCGCAGCGTGCCTGGATAAACGCTTTTCGTTACGGCTGGCGCGAGCTTCTGCCAACCTGCGCTACCAGTTCAGAAGCGACCGCCCCGCGGAGCTACTCGGCATCAAACTCAAGAATACGGAGGAGAGCATCCTCGAAGCAGCCGAGACGATGGTCGAGAAAGGTTGGGTCAAGCCGCGATCGACTAGCGAGGGCGAGACCCATGACAAATGAATGTGTCCGGTACAGCTTACAGGACCACGTCGCCACCATTCGCATCGACGACGGCAAACGCAACGCACTGTCGCCGCAGGTCCTTGGCGAGATCTATCAAGCACTCGATCGGGCGGAGTCCGATCGCGCGATCGTGATCCTGACCGGTCGGGAATCCGTCTTCTCGGCGGGCTTCGATCTCCACGTAATGAAGCGCGGAGGTATCGATGCGCTGCGCATGCTGCGGGCGGGCTATGCCTTGACCGCGCGTGTTATGGCCTATCCCTATCCGGTCATCGCCGCCTGCAACGGTCACGCGCTGGCAATGGGTGTTTTCCTGATGCTGTCGGCCGACTACGTGATCGGCAGCCGCGGTGATTTCAAGATTGCTGCCAACGAGGTGGCTATCGGCCTGACCATGCCGCGCGTTGCCGCGGCCATGCTGCACCACAGGCTCAACCCGGCTGCCTATCAGCGTGCGGTTACTCTGTCGGACTATTTCGACGTCGAATCCGCAGTAAACGCCGGTTTTTTTGACGAGCTGGTCGATCCGGTTGACCTAATGCCTCGAGCTGAGGCCCGTGTTGACGACTTCAAAGCGCTCGACCTACGAGCGCACGCGACCTCCAAGCGCAGAATCCGCGCAGCGCTCATTCGGAGAATTCGCCTGAGCATCCCGCTGGATCTTCTGGATGCCTTTCTGATGGGCTTGCGAGGCGCGCGCCCGCGTTAAACTCAGACGACACGTCCGGCAAGAGTGGTGGTCAGGTGTGGACTAATCGGCGCAGCCGATTGGACAGATGAGCAAAGCGAAATTGCCCGCACTGGCCGCAAGCGGTGACACCGTCCGTACCTATCGCCCCGCGCCGGATAACTCCTGACCTGATATCTTATCCTCGCGTCGTCGACCGATCTCGAACCGAATAAACTCTCGGGCGACTTTCGCAGCGACGCTCGCTAGTTGGCTCGACCCGCCGCGTCCAACGGTGTTCGATGTCATTGCGACAACGATCTCGTGATCGGGAATGATCATCAGGATGGCGGTTGATCCAGCTCGAGTGCCGCCGTGATTAAACAGCGTGATGATCTTCTCCTCACCCGTCTCCTCGTCCGGAACAACGAGGCCGCCGATGCGCCATCCGAGACCATAATGTTGCGGGTTCAGTTCGCCGGACGGAAGTGTTCTTGCTGTGAATACGGCGGTGCGCGCTGGTTCGTTCAGGAGCTCGTTGCCGAGCATGGCTTTACCGAACCTGACAAGGTCGGTCGGCGTTGATACGAGGCCACCACCGGCCCATTTGTAGCTGCTGTTGGTCGCCGGTGCCTTAATCACTGCTTTCTTTGAGAGAGTGCCGACGTAATCCGTCGCGCGAGAACCAGGAATCTGTCCGGCACGATCTAAGGAAGTCCGTTCCATTCCAAGTTGCTCGAGCACATGTTCCTGAAGCGCGTCGATATATGACGAGCCGGTTACCCGCTCAACAGCCGCAGAAATCAACGTGTAGCCGAACGTGCTGTAATTGAAATTGGTATCCGGCTCGAAAAGCAACTCGTCGTTCGCAAACAACAGGAGGCTCTCCTCGGTACTCGTAAATTCGCGATTAAGTGCCGACTCCGAGAATGTTGGAGGGTTCCATCCAAACCTGTAGTGCCTGATGCCCGCCTGGTGCGACAATAACTGGCGCAGGGTGATCGAGTGCTCTTTCACAGGGAAGCTCGGAACATAATCACGCACGTCGGCGTCGACATCCAACAGACCATCTTGCCAAAGCAACGCGGTGAGGACGGCTGTTATCGGTTTCGACACGCTGCCAATGGGGTAAATGGTATCGGGTGTGGCGAGCGTTTGTGACTCTATATCGGCGTAACCACGTGCGTCTGCCCATACAAGGTAACCACCAACACCCACGGCAAGAGAAATAGACGGCGACACCAAGGATGCCCGGTAGCCTTCGAGATCCTCACGTAACGAGCCGATTGTGTCGGTATACGTGTCGTCATAGATCCTGTTATTGCCTTCGGCTGCGGCACCCTGTACCGGTATCGGCTCTTGCAACGCCATCACGATGGCAGTGATCACGACAACGAGTGATGCAATGCCGAGTAACGACCACTTGATCCCTCTGAAGGATGCCGCGACGCGTGCAAAGGTTTATTAGCGAAAAACCCCGTTTCTTTTGTCACGGGTTGATATCGAATGTCGCGGTCATGACTTCCAGAGGCGCCGCATATTTTGCGTTGCCGGCCGCCTGCTATATTCTGAACGCATGGCCATGGCCCTGGGCGACGAGGGAATCGACGTTTCGGTTCCAAATGTTGGCAACTTTAAAAGCGCTGAAGTGTGTAGAGACGCCCCGAATTGAGCCGCCTCCATTACGACGAGACGCACGTGTGATCCGTACTGAAACCGACATTCAGGAATGCAGCAAACTCTGGGAAATGTTTTCGCCGCGACAGGATGCCTGGGATGACTGGGACCTGATATTCGCTTTTCACGATCAGGACAAGCATCGCCTGAATTTCCTGGTGCATCAAACCGGCGATGGGCGTCCGGATGGCCTGGTCCCGCTCGTTTACGACACGAAGCAAGACCGCTTCATGTTGATGGGCGGTAGCTATCCCGATGGACGGATTCTGTGGCTGCGGAATCAGGATTTCCCCGAGTTTTTCGAGCAGTTTCCTGAACGGACAGTATTGTTCGATCTTAAGCAAAGCTGGGTCAGCGACCTGCTGCAGCTCCACCCTCCATTCGCAGCCAATTTCTCCGAGCAGGACCTGCGTTATCACCTGGTGCCGTCAGAGTTCGAGTTTGACTTCCATAAACACATCGCCACTTTTTCATCCGACAAGAGACAGAAATTTCTTTACGACCTCAGAAACATCCGCAAGCGCGAGCCAACGCTGCGCTGGGGCGACGAAGACGAGGCCGATCTGTTCATCGAACTGGTAAACCGGAATTTCGGTGCAGAGTCAGATTACGCCAATGAAGAGAACGCAAATGAAGTACGTAGGGTCATCGATGAGCTGGAACGGAGCGGTCGTCTGAGGACTTTGACGATCGAGGTCGATGGTGCCAGGCAAGCGGTCTCGCTGTCATTGCTCCACGGCAACAAGATGATCGCGCTTTACGCTTCCAGCAACAATGACTACAACAATCTTGGCAAGTTGCTCAATGTCGAGACCATTCAGGAAGCCTGCAGATTGCGCGTCGATGAAATCAGCTTTATGACCGGTATGCAATGGAAAGCAAATTGGAAGATGAAGAGCGAGCCCTGCCTTACCATGCGCAAGCCGTTAGCGCCGTGGCCTGCTACGCCTGGCTAGCTGTTTCTGCAGTTGCCCGTTGAAAACTGCTGTCGCGAGCTATGGGTTTGTAAGGCCGGATGACTGCAAGCTTGGGTGATATCTGGCTTCATGAATTGATCAAGTGCCACCCGCATTCCCGGTAAAGCAGTATTAAAGCCTGGTAGCGGAAGGCTGTTACTATCTCAGGCGATAGTACGACAAGTCCCAATTGAACGTATCGTCGTCATTGCCATCGTTCAATCGCATCCAGACTGCACCCTGCTCTGCATAGATGCTAATGCGATCCACGTGATGGTCATTGTCATCGTACGCCAGGGAGAAGCTCTGGATGACATCCGGGAAGTGGTTTACGGGAATGTAACCCTTGCCTTCATCGCTGCCGCTGCCCGTGATCAACTCTCCCAGGACACGCGTATTTTCGATAATCGCGTAGCCAACACGGCAGGTCCAGAGAGAATCGGAGTCATCGCCGAAACTGGCGAGCATTTGCCAGTTTCCAAGATTGTTGCCGAAGACCGATACGCCAATTTCCTGAAGATTGTGATCGTCTCCATCGTCGTAACGGCAGTTGAAGCCGGTGAGGCCGATGACATGATCATTGGTGTTCGCGCCTGCGATTGCCTGCGACACTGGCATAACGAGCTGGTCACCGCTCTTCTGCAAAGAGAATTGCGCTGAGCCGAACCGCGTACCGTAAGGCAGATTCCGTCCTTGAATTCTCCACCAGAATCCCGGGTCATCGTCTTTATCGCGGTATTCTAGCGTTGCAATTCCGGTGTCTGAAAATTCAGCGCCAATTGCTTTCAGCTCGTGGTCCCCTCCACCCTTGTAGTTGAAGAAGAATCCGGCCAGCCCGGGTTGCCGCAGACCGGTCGCGCTACTTACGCTGCCGCTGCCATCGCTGACGACACTTCTGCTCGCTCCAGGTATTAACACTCGAACCAGCTTCTCAGCGTCAACGCCGCCAGGAATTTCTGTGGTGGCCAAAGGTTTTTGACGACTCGGGTCCTTGATCAGATCCTTGACCTCGACTGGCGACAATCCTGAATCCGCCGCCAGCACAAGACCTATGCTTCCCGTTACCAGTGCTGCAGCAGCACTGGTACCGTCGAGCCCCCCATAGCCACCTGCGGTTGCCGGAGTGTATACGCCCACGCCTGGCGCGCTTATGTCGACCCAGTTTCCGTAGTTGCTGAGCGTTGCCCGATTGATGGTGCTCGTGTCGTAGGCAGCCACCGAAATCACATTCTCAAGCGTGCTCGACAACCCCGCGGGCACGACCGCACCGGCATTCAGCGACAGGCCACTGTCGCCGACGCTCCCAACCCAGACTACGTCTGTCCCTTGCGAACTGCTGAAATAGCGTCGGAACAGCGATCGGTATTGATCCAGGTAATCCTGGTTTGAGGATTCGAGGCCGAAGCTCATGTTGACGACGCGTACACCGGATACGGCACCTTCGACAATCTGCTCCAGCGCGATCATAACGAGGGCCGGATCGATACCGGGACTGTCCGCGTTGCAGTCAGTGCGGAAAAAGCTCACTCGGCCCGGGTAGGGCGGAGCAATGCGAATGACACCGTTGTTGCCGTGACCGTTGTTTGCAGCAGCAATAATCCCCGTGACCATGCTGCCGTGGGGGTCCGCGCTCGCGCCCGGAGGCGGTGGATCGCTCGGGATTCCTTGCTGACCGCTTGCCTCGCAGAGGTCATAAAAATCAACGGCTGCAAGTTCATCACCCTGGCCGAAGCCGGAATACAGCTGACCATCAATGACAGCGACGTTCGCTTTGCGGCCGAGACCGGGAGTATCGCGGATGAATGCACTTGCCTGGGAGGAGTTGATCAGTGAATACGCAAGATGATGTGGCGCCGGCAGATTGTCATTGTCGTAGCTGGCCTGGTGCTGCTTGAGGAAGACGACCGGCACCGCATTGGTAACCTTCAACGGCATGTTGCCGCAACCGTTCGCTTTCAGGTCATTCAGCTTGCCTTGCAGCTCGCTAAGCTCGTCGGTCTCGAAGACGACGAGGACAGTGCTGCTCTGCGGCAAATACCTGACGATGCGCCCACCGCGGCTCTCGATGCATGCGGCGATCGATGGACGAGGCGGCGGCCTGAGCCGATCCACACATTCGTTAACCAGATTAATAAGGACTGGACGTCCGGCAGAGAGCGTCTGTTCGTCAGCAACGCACGCCTCGATATGATCGAGCGTTGCGCCAACGTTGCCGGCCAGTGACCCGTATTCCGAACTGACACATTGCTGAATTGCGGTTCGCAGAGCCGAAAGATTCTGCGCCGCGCCATCCTCCGTGCTCGCGGCGCACGCCTGGATCGCATCGAGGAGCGGGCCGGAATCGGCGCCCGGCCGTTTGGTATCGAACAAATCTTCAACATGTGTTCTGACGATTCGCACTAGCGCCCGGTCGACGGAAACCTGCACACCCGGCTCAGTTTCGACCACTTGAGCTGGCCCGAGCCAGCTCTCCGGGGGCACGACAGCGACACTCGCGACACCAGCCGCTTGCAGCCGCTCGAGCTGCTCGTGCGATGTCACGGTCATCTGCACAGCGTCACCATCACCCACAACCGCGCCCGCCCGATAGCCTTCAACACCCGCTCTGAGCATCGTTTTGTGCAAATCTGCTCGGGCGATCGCCAAGTCCGTAGCAGAGACCTTCTGACCGTCTTTGGTGTCGCCCGGCTGGAGTCGAACGACTACTCGAACCGAGTCCTGCCGCTCGAGCGCCTGCGCCACGGCGTCGATGCCTTCAGGGGCTTTTTCCTGGGTGGGCGTGCATTCGTGCCCCTCCGGGCACACGTCGCAGGATGCGATAAGAATCGTACAAACGACAAGGGCCGCGGCAGCTCCATATTTGGCAACTCGCAGCATCAAATGATCATGCGTGACACGCATCTGCGTGTAAATTCGCAGATGTACCTAATAAGCAATGCGAATGCCGGTCGACGCCCGGCAGCCCGGCCCAGTTGAACCCGGCCCAGTACCACGCGGATAGGTGATCGCGCGCCCTGGCATCGCGGCCGCCCGAGCCGGAATACCCGTATCGCGAGCGACGGAGGCGCGAATTAATGGACTCGCTGCGCTCGCCCTTCGGGCGCATTGCGTGCGTCTGTCGCCGCTACGCGGCTCGTTTGAACTGCCGACACGCGGATTTTCAGTATTCAGTTACGATTGTCGACCGAGTTCTTGATTCGTCTATATGCATCGATATAGGTCAGGTTCTGGCCCAAACTACTTACATTCATGTTCTGAATTTATCGTTCTAAATCTGTATCTTTCTCGTCATATTTACACAGCAACTACACATGGAAAATTACCACGCGTCGCCGTGTAGCTCCTCTCCAGATTAAGAATTGGCTTTATGTTAAGTGCAGTAGATTCGTCGGGAGCACGGGCCGTTATGTTCTATACTGGTCTAGCGTGAATGTAGCGAAGAAACTCCAGGGGGAACAAGAAATGAAACGCAACATACGTCTATTTCTCATCATTTGCCTTTCAATTGCGTCCGGCATTGCGCTGGCCGACGAGTCCGGCCTCAATGCCGATTCATTAGCCGAACTGCAGGCCGCGGGTGTCGACAAGTATCTCGGAACATCGGTGTCAACCCAAAGTGAGCACGGCGTTTGGACCAAACACGTTTTTGATCCCAAGTACACGCCCGACGCTAGTTACCCTTCGAACGTTCGCCCGGACGGTCCGGTGTGTATTGCCGGCACGGAGTACTCTGTGTTTACGAGGAAAGGTGACCCCAAGAAGCTTCTGATATTCCTGCAGGGCGGCGGCGCCTGCTGGCAGGGTTTTTACAACTGCAACATTCTGGCCGAAGGTCAGGCACCGCCTGAGGAAGGGCCTTTCCCCGGCGTGTTCGATCCAACCTCTTCCGCCAACCCGTTTGCAGACTACTCGGTCGTTTACATGCCTTATTGCGACGGTTCGACGTTTGGGGGCGACAACGATGTAAAGATTGACCCGGACTTCCCGATCGTTCCTACTCGCCACCATCGTGGACTTCGTAACGTCAGCGCTGGTATGGATGTCGCGGGAGACATGTTCCCACGCGCCAAGCAGATTACGGTCATGGGCCATAGCGCGGGCGGTGTCGGCGCTGCAGCCTTCGCACCGTTCCTGACCCGCTTCGTCTTCGGCAATAACACCAAGCTCACGGTTTACAACGACGCTGGCCCGATCGCGGTCAACCTGGGTACGCCTCCCTCTGCGGGCGGTCCCGATATTCCGTGGCTCTCGGTCTGGGCCCGTCAGAATGACTGGCAATTTCAGCAGTTCTACCCGCAAAGCTGCATCGACGACGGCCGCTGCAATGCCTTTGGTCAACAGACGGGGATTATCGATTGGAGGCTTGACAACGATTCGACTATCCGCGAGGGGTTTTATGAGACGGACTCTGACGCAACAAATCGGTTCTTCGCGCAGGGCGACGGCACACGGATGGACCCGGAGGCTTACCGTAGCCTGATCCTCGCCGAGCATGGCGCGCTGAACGAGGCATACCCGAGACGTTACAAACGTTTCATCGTCAGCGGCGATGACACGCATGGAGCAGTTCAGGTAACCGCCCCGAGTCCGAACTTTCCTGTCCCGCAGCCCTTCTCGTTCTATACCCAGGAAGCGAATGGCACACCTCTGACCAAGTGGGCGTCTGAATTGGTCCGCATCGGGCAACGCCAATCACGGTTTGGCTGGAAAGATATCGTTGAGGATTACGTTCCGGTTGCGATTCCGTAAAACTGTTATCAGATACTACAACGCCCCTTAACGGGGCGTTTTGGTTTGTGGTGGCCAGGGGCAGAATGGACTCGCTGCGCTCGCCCTTCGGGCGCATTGCGTGCGTCTGTCGCCGCTACGCGGCTCGTTTGAACTGCCGACACGCGGATTTTCAGAACACGAAGTAATTGTTTCTGGACTTATTTATCAATCTGTTACCGGGGCGCCCGTTGGTCTAATTGCATCACAGTGCATAACGATGCATAGCTGATTCGCGCAGATCTCACGCAACTCGCCTTTCGCTCGCGACGATCGAATCGTCGCCTATTGACAACAATACGCTGCTCGATGCCATCTATTGGGCGCAACCGCTACAAATCATAGTTTTCCCGACGTAGACTGCACCAAGTGCGGAGTTGGTATTGAGCGTAGGGCGTCTGCCCTCGCTTCGAAGCCGACGTTGGCAGCCATACCGAACAAATGAACGAGCCGGAACATAAAACGAATTTCATAAAAGAACTGGCGAGACGCCGCATTTTCCGGTCCGCCATCGTGTATGGCGGTGTCGCCTGGTTGGTAATTCAGGTCGGAGATACTCTGCTCCCCGCGTTCGGTGCTCCGGGCTGGGTGCTGCGGGCGCTGACTATTCTCTTCATCGTCGCGTTCCCGCCGGCAATGCTGCTCGCCTGGACCGTTGATATTTCCAGACAGGGCCTCAGGCTTACGCCCGAATCACGCTTTTCACGTGTGCAGGGAAACTGGGCCAAAGCGACTATGGTGTTGGTCGCTACGGCCATGTCGGCGGGCGTGCTCTGGTGGGTATGGGATGATTATATTGTGCGGCCGGTTCCGACGCGGCCAACGATCAAAAGCCAGCCCTTTGTAGCCATCAATGCACCGCGTAATCTCTTGGGCCGGGCAGAGAATGACTGGCTTGGCGACGGTGTAGCCAACATGATTCGCAGTGAACTGGCTGAGTCCCGGCACGTTATTCTCGTGTCTAATGCGCGATGGCGTACGCTGACTGCCGACGCGGCAAGCGCAGAGGAAATTTCCGCGGTAGCAAGACGAAACGGCGTCGACTATCTGATCGATGGAGAGTTTGTCGAGACGCCGGACAGTATCGTGCTAACAATACATATCGAAGACGTCGAAAACGGCATCGAGACTGACAGCTCGCGCATTGACGAAAAAAATGTCTCCGCCATTCTAAAAATGGTGCCGAACCTCAGCATTCGCATAAAACAAGCGCTACGGATTCCACATCGGGAGAATGTCGGACTTTTCGAGGCTGATTTCGCAATCGAAAACGTCCAAGCCTACGAAGCGTACATTGCCGGACTCGCGTACTTAATCGATTTCGAATATCAGGCGGCCGAAGACGCATTCAATACGGTCCTGGCGATCGCGCCCGATTATCATATAGCACGATATCGCCTGGCGCAGCTTTACGAGGCAACTGGCCGCTCCAATCTCGCGCATGCAACCCTAAACCAGATTCCTGGCGACGCCAATCTCTCTGAACGTCTGCGTCTGTATATCGAAGGCGCTAAAGCCTATTTCACAGCGGAGCGCGATCCGAAAAGGGCGATAGAAATCTACAAAAATCTCGTGGAGCTTTATCCATATGAAATGGAGGCGGGTACGCTGTTGGCGGAAGCCTATTGGCTGGATTTTCAGGATGCCGCTGCAGTTGACGAATTTCGGCGCCTATGGCTGGATTTTCAGGATGCCGCTGCAGTTGACGAATTTCGGCGCCTAAGCACGATACACGCTCAGGATCCGACGTCGTGGAGGGCGCTCGGTGAACGCTTGCTCGACATTGGCGAATTCGATGAGGCCAGGGAGGCGCTAATTAAATACGCTTCGATGGAACCGAATGAGGCTTATGCGTTTGCTCTGCTCGGTAATCTGGCACTGCTGCAGGGCGATCTCACGACTTCTATTCAAAACCACGAGCATGCACTGGAACTTAGCCCCGGTTTCGTAGTGGCCACAATCGGGCTGGCGCGCAGTCGATATTTGCAGGGGGATATGGATGCCGCCCAATCGTTATGGCAGTCCGTCGTCGAAAACAATGACATTGCAGCTGACTTTCGCATCGAAGCTGCTTTCGATCTTGCCGGCGTGCTGCGCGGGCGCGGATTATACGCCGAATCACTCAAGCCCATAATGAACTCGATGACGCTTTTGGAAGAGGAGGGTCTGCGAATGGCGATGGCCCTGTCGCAGCTTGGCTCGACGCAACTGGAGCTGGGCAACTTCGAGCGCGCACAGACCCTCATCGACGAATCGGTTATTTTGGAATTTGGAAGCTGCCGCAACTCTGTTGCATGCGGCTGTTGATCAGGTGGGATATCAGTACGCGATATACAAGTCGGGTCTGGCTATGCTGTACCGTGACACCGGCGATCTCGAGCGCGCCGCGCAGCTGGCGGCTCAGGCGAGCAATGACCGTGATGCCGGCGACCTGCGCCTGGACCTCGAGCTCGACCGTGCCCGCGCGCATTTACTGCACGCCGAAATACTCGCCGAAAGCGGCGCAGACGATGAAGCCCGTGCGCAGGCACAACGATTCATCGCACGGTGGCAATCTGCGGCGCCCGACCTGCCCGAAATCGTCCGTGCACATGTGCTGCTTGCAGACCTCTGATACGCCGCCCGATCAACGTGGCACACGCCTCGACCGTGACGAACCCGATTTTCCAGAACACTTGAAGGGCTCTCCATTCTTGCCGTCGCCGTCTAAATCGTCGAACAGCAGCGTCCTCGGCAGGCATTTAATGTCGGGGCTTTCGATGAGCAAATTATCCTGTGTCAATGTCAGTTTGATCTCGACTTCGTTCGACACCAGTTGGTGGCCGCCCAGCTTCACATCTATCGCAGAGAACTTGCCATCATGATTCAGGTCACGGACGAAATCAGGCGCCTGACGTTCAACGACCACGGCGCGAATAACGACATCAACCGGGTAATAGGTCGATAGCAGTTCATCATAAAATTCGTTGGCTTTCGAAACAGGGTCGGTTTCGACGGGTACCGATGACATCAGGTGAAAAGCGTTGACAGGGCCGCTATCGACCCGCTGCAAGTAATCGAAGTCAATATACGGCGGCTTCGTCACCGAGAAATCAAACACTGCGATTGGCTCGAACAGCCCTGCGAGCGAATGTGTGGTCGCCGTGATGACTGTCTGATTCTTGCCGTCCAGTAACTCCGCAGATACGATGTTCACGAAACCGGCGATATTGCGGATGACGCCTGGCACACGGTTGAAATCAGTGTCGAATACTCGCGCACCGCCAATATCGGCCAGCATGACCAAACTCACGAAGTCATCGTCGGCGCCATAGCCATACCCGTCCAGCTCCGGGCGATCGGGATCGCCAGTCGCAGGACCACCTGTCTTCGGACCGACCGCGTTTATTTTGCCCTTCTTAAGTGCCAGGTACGGCGTGTTGAGCAGCTCGCCTTCCGCATAAACGTCGTCGACCAGCCGTTCTCGGATATAGTCATTGCCAGTCTGTCGATTATCTTTCAACTCGAACGTATCGAATTTCTCGGTTTGCACCTCAATATAAGTTTCATTTTCGGGCAAGCCGGCACAATCCAAATCAAACGCCGGAAGCATTAGGTCATCTACCAATGACGAGAGGTTCAGGCATTCATCGGGGTCTTTCAGGACTAGCGCTTCTCTTTTCTGTCCTTCTGCAGTCGCGCTGGCGGCAAAGCCGACGGCGGTGCGGCTTTCGAATCGCAGAATAAGTGGCCACTGTGTCGTCGCCAGTGCGCCGACCCTGTTTCTGTACCGCAGCGTCTTGACGTGATCACGGTATCGTACCCGAACATATCGCGACTCCGGCGCCGCGATAGTAAGTCTGGCGTCGCTAAACCTGTGCCTGGAATCGCCGCCCGCCTGCGCTGCCGATGCCAGTACGAACATCAACGAAAATGCTATAGGAATGGCTTTCATATTTTCGTCCTCGAATTAATTATTGTCATTGGCACTTTTTTTGAGGCTTCCTCTACTATATGTCAGGCAATCGATTTATCCAAATAACGTGATTGCACTGATCCGACGCTGTCTGTAATCGTCACGGCATGCACGTGTATCCAGTATAAAAGATAGGAATTTCTGTGAATTCGGCACGGCCGACACGCGGATTTCCAGTCCGCTAAGCAGTCGATTCCACTTTCATTTATCAACCAGTCACCGGGACGCCCGCTGTACCCCGTGATCTGAAAGAAGAGAGCAAGGAAGCACCGTCACCGGCGCGCATCGTCGTAGCTTGGTGGCCAGGGGCAGACTAATCGGCGCAGCCGATTGGACAGATGAGCCAAGCGAGTACGCCCGAAGGACGAGCGTAGCGAGTCAATCGAACCGTGTGGAATAGATTGTCTGACTCAATGCACGGGCAAACCCACTAGCGAAACACGCGGATATTCAGTCGCGAATTGGATCG
>CAMYMP010000690.1 GCA_947259435.1 uncultured Woeseiaceae bacterium | reverse complement strand
TCTATGATGTAGCACATGTTCAGATTGCGTCGGATCGCATGAACAAACTGCCCGGCGCCGATCGACAGGGAATCGCCGTCACCAGACACACCAATATAGGTCAGCGTGCGGTTGGCCGCGCTTGCTCCTGTAGTAACCGACGGCATGCGGCCGTGCACCGAATTGAATCCATGCGACTGGCTAACAAAGTACGCAGGGGTCTTGGACGAGCAACCAATGCCGCTCATCTTCGCCAGCATGTGCGGCTCGATATTAAGCTGAAACACCGCCTGAATGATCGCAGCGGTTACCGAATCATGTCCGCAACCCGCGCACAGGGTCGAGACCGTGCCTTCGTAGTCGCGGGCGGTCAGGCCGAGTTTGTTGCGCGCCATTTTTGGGTGCGAGACCGCCGGTTTACTTATGTAGCTCATGCGGCCCGTCCTTTGCTGTGCTCTGCGAGTACGCTCTCCGCGACGAAGTCGGCGTTGAGCGGCATCCCGTTGTAATGAAGCAGCGATACGAGCTTGGCCGGATCGACACCGCTGTCGAGAATCAACAGCGTGCGGAGCTGCGCGTCGCGATTCTGCTCGACGACATAAACGACCTCATGCTTGTCGATAAATTTCTTCACTTCCTCACTGAACGGAAACGCACGGACGCGGCAGTAGTTCAACGGGACTTTTTGCTCTGCAAGCCGGTCGATCGCTTCCTTGCAGGCGCCCGCACCGCTGCCAACCGTCAGAATCGCGGCTTTATTGAATTTCGAATACTCGATATCAGGTTCCGGAACGCCCCGGCGCGCAGTCTCCCATTTGATCAGCAGGCGGTCGAGGATTTCCTGATACTCTGCAGAGTCCTCGGTGTAGGCACCTGTTTTGGTGTGCCCGGAGCCGCGCGTAAAATAGGAGCCTTTCGGGTGTGTCCCGGGGAGCGTCCGATACGGAATGCCGTCGCCGTCGACATCGAGGTAACGGTAGAACCTCTCCATATCCTCCAGCTCGGCCGCGGACAGCACCTTGCCCCGGTCCGGTACATATCCTTCGTCGTACTCGAACTCCGGCACCATCCAGTCATTCATACCGATATCGAGATCTGACAACACCATCACGGGTGTCTGCAGCCGTTCCGCGAGATCGAAGGCCTGCTGTGCCATATAAAAGCATTCGCCCGGATCTGCCGGAAACAGCAGCACGTGCTTCGTATCTCCGTGCGACGCGTAGGCGCAGCTCAGAATGTCGGCTTGTTGTGTCCGCGTCGGCATGCCCGTCGACGGTCCGGCGCGCTGCACGTTGAAGATGACCGCCGGTAATTCCGCGTAATAGCCAAAGCCGAGGAATTCGCTCATCAGTGAAATGCCGGGGCCGCTCGTCGGTGTGAACGACCGTGCACCGTTCCAGCAGGCACCCAGAACCATGCCGATGGCGGCAAGCTCGTCCTCGGCCTGGATGATGCAATAGGTTCGCTTTCCGGTCTCCGGATCAACGCGATATTCCTGGCAAAATGAACGAAACGCGTCCATCAAGGAGGTCGACGGCGTGATCGGATACCAGGCGCCAACGGTTGCGCCGGCATACAGGCATCCGAGACCCGCTGCAGTATTGCCGTCGATCACAACATGTTTGTTCGTCCCGTCCATGGGTGCGACTTTTCTCGGCAACGGGCAGGCGAAGTTCTCGTTCGCGTAATCGAATCCGAGTCGAATTGCTTCCATGTTCGAATCGATCAGGTGCTGCTTATCCGCGAACGTCTGCTCCAGCAAAGCCGTGATCGTTTCCAGGTCGATCTCGAGCAGCGCTGCGAGCGCACCGACATACGCAATATTCTTCATCAGGATGCGCGCACGCGCGCCGTCGAAGTGCTCGTTGCACATCCTCGACAAGGGAATACCGAGCACAGTGACATCGTCGCGATGCAGCAGTCTGTTGCGGGGCCACGTCGAGTCGTAAATCAGCCAGCCGCCGGGTGACACTTCCGCCAGATCGCGCGCGTATGTCTGCGCATTCATCGCGACCATCACATCGACCCTGCCCGAACGTGCCTGGTAGCCGTCCCCGGTTACGCGGATCTCGTACCACGTCGGCAGCCCCTGAATATTGGATGGGAAGTAGTTCTTGCCAACGACGGGAATGCCCATGCGAAAGATCGATTTCATCAGCAGGCCATTGGCGCTTGCCGAGCCGGTGCCGTTAACTGTTGCGATCTTGATGACGACGTCGTTGACTTTGGCCACGTTTATTTCCCTGCTACGCCGCTGGCGCCGCCGGCTGCAGCTTTTCGTCAGCCGCCTCGTCCGTCGCATACGGGATCAGCACGGTCGATTTCTGCATGTCCCACGCTCCTGTCGGGCAGCGCTCGGCGCACAAACCACAGTGCACGCACAGGTCTTCGTCTTTGACCATCACACGACTTGTGTGCGGCAGCTCGTCGGACACGTAGAGCGCCTGATCGTGATTTTCGGCCGGCGCCGACAAACGCGTGCGCAGATCGACTTCGTCGCCGTTCTCGGTGATTGTCAGGCAATTGACCGGACAGATGTCGATACAGGCATCGCATTCGATGCAGAGCTTGGCGGCAAAGACCGTCTGTATGTCGCAATTGAGGCACCGTTCGACTTCCTGAATCGTCTGTTCGGCCGTAAAACCAAGCTCTACCTCGATATCCAGCTTTTTGAATCGCTCTTTGAGGTCGACGTGCGGCATCAGGCGCCGAGCCGCAGGATCATAGTCGTTCGAATAGCTCCACTCGTGCATACCCATTTTCTGGCTGGCAAGGTTTACACCGATGGGGAGCCGGTCCTGCAGATTTTCGTTCTGGCAGTACTTGTGAATTGAAATCGCCGCTTCGTGACCATGTGCGACAGCCCAGATAATATTCTTGGGGCCGAACGCCGAGTCACCGCCGAAGAAAACGCCGTCGCGACCGCACATCATCGTTTTCTCGTCAACGATCGGGCACTCCCATTCATTGAACTCGATGCCGATGTCCCGCTCGATCCACGGGAACGCGTTGTCCTGTCCGATTGCGAGAATCACGTCGTCGCAAGGAATGACTTTCTCACCCGTGACTTTGCCGCGATCAATCCGGCCGGCTTCGTCGATCTTGTATTCCATGAGCTCGAACGTCATACCGACGAGCTTGCCGTTTTCGATAAGGAAATTCTTCGGCGAATGATTCACGAGGATCTCGACATTCTCCTCTTCGGCGTCTTCGAGTTCCCAGTCCGACGCTTTGAAGAATCCGCGCGGCTTGCGCGCCATCACTTTGACGTCATTCGCACCAAGACGCAGCGAGGTGCGGCAGCAATCCATCGCCGTGTTACCGACGCCGATGATCAGTACGTTTTTGCCAATGGAATCGATGTGATCGAAGGCTACCGATTCCAGCCACTCGATACCGATGTGGATGTTGTCCGAATCGTAACGGCCCGGGATTTCGAGATTCTTGCCTCGCGGCGCACCCGTACCTACGAAGACAGCGTCAAAACCCTCATCGAGAAGCTCGCGCATGCTGTCGATACGGTGATTGAGTTTCAGATCGACGCCCATATCGAGGATGTAATCGATCTCCTCGTCGAGTACTTTCGGCGGCAGCCGGAACCGCGGAATATTGCTTCGCATCAGGCCGCCGGTCGCGTCGAGCGCTTCGAAAATCGTGATCTCATAACCGAGCGGCCGCAGATCGTTTGCGACCGTCAGCGAAGCGCAGCCGGCGCCAATCAAAGCGACGCGCTTGCCATTATTCCTCGATGCGGCCTGAGGCAGGCGGTCGCGTATATCATCGCGGTGATCGGCCGCAACTCGCTTTAGACGGCAAATAGCGACCGGCGTGTCTTCGACGCGACGACGACGGCACGCGGGTTCACAGGGACGGTCGCAGACTCTGCCGAGAATTGCCGGGAAGACATTGGACTTACGGTTTTCGATGTACGCATCGCTGAAACGCCCCTGGGCGATCAAGCGAATGTACTCAGGAACGTCTGTGTGGGCGGGACACGCCCACTGGCAATCGACGACTTTGTGAAAGTAATCGGGGTTGGAGGTATCTGTCGGTTTCATTCCAAGCTCGTGCCGGACACTTTCCTCCACCCGGCTTACAGTCCGATCCCGTATTTGGCGCTAGCATAACGGGATCGACCGGAAAGTAAACACTTTTTGGAACTATCGGGCGCGCGTGAATTCCAGCCGTCGTCCGACAATTACGCCGGTCAGTTCACCCTCACGATAAACAACCTGACCGTTGATGATCGTCGTATCGATCGTTGCCGTAAACTTGTGACCTTCAAACGGTGACCAGCCGCATTTGTACAGAATATTGGACTGATCGACTTTGTACGGCCGATTCGCATCGACGATGACGAGATCTGCAAAGTAACCTTCGCGAACATAGCCGCGGTCCTTGACACCGAAAATATCCGCGGGCGCGTGACTCGTCCGGTCAGCGAGGAGCTCGAGGCTGATTTTCTGCGACGCCGCCAGGTCGAACAGTGTCAGCAATGCGTGCTGTACGAGCGGTAATCCGGACGGTGCGTTGAAATACGTGCCCTCCTTTTCGCTTGCCGTGTGCGGTGCATGATCGGTAGCGACGATGTCGATGCGACCGTCGTTCAGTGCATTGACCAGTGCGTCGCGGTCAGCGGCCGACTTGATTGCCGGATTACACTTGATCCGGGTCCCGTGTTCCTTGTAGTCCGATTCATCAAACCACAAGTGGTGTACGCAGACTTCAGCTGTGACGCGTTTTTCGGAGCGGTGTGCGGGCGAGAACAAACCCATCTCGATTGCAGTCGTCAGGTGCAGCACATGCAGCAAGGCGTCGTGGCGCTGCGCCAGGTCGACCGCCATGCTCGATGAGTTCAGACAGGCGTTGGCAGAGCGTATTTTCGGATGCTCCGACATCGGCACATCTTCACCGAACTGCCGCTTCGCATCGGCCTCGTTTTCCCAAATCGTCGGTGAATGTTCGCAGTGAGTGGCTACGATCACGGGCGCGTGTGTAAATACCTGCTCCAGCACATCCGGGTCGTCGACCAGCATGTCACCTGTCGAGGCGCCCATGAAGACCTTGATGCCGCAAGCCTCGCCGACAGAGAGCTTGCGGATTTCGTCGATATTGTGATTCGTCCCGCCAAGGTAGAAGCCGTAGTTGGCAGAACAGCGATCCTGCGCAATTCGGTACTTGTCCAGGAGGGCCTCCCGCGTCGTTGTCTGCGGGTCGACATTCGGCATATCCATGAAGCTCGTAATCCCGCCGGCCGCGGCTGCGGCCGACTCGGTCGCAAGATCGCCTTTGGCGGTCAGGCCTGGCTCACGGAAATGCACCTGGTCGTCGATCATCCCCGGAAGCAGGAAGCAGCCAGCAGCGTCAATCACTTCCATCCGGTCAGTCGCGGTGATGCCGGGGGCAACCTTCTCGATTCGCTCGCCGCCGATCAGAACGTCGGCATCGCGGATCTCACCCTCGTTAATCAGGCGTGCGTTGGTAATTAGCAATTTGTTCATCGCTACGATTATGAAAGCCCCGCACGGCAAAAGCCATCTAGAGTTCCCGAACCGGGGGCGGGGGGGGGTGCCGCGGCCGACTATACGACGCGATCCGTTTCCACGCCGCTGCTAATTCTTTTGCGAGCCGGGGCCCGGTGTGCGATAACCGAACCGGTACAGTTATTCAGAGCGGCTAGTGAGCGAAACGGACTACGTGCGGAAAATTCAGAATGCGTCGGTTTATGACGTAGCCGTAGAGTCGCCCCTGGATTTTGCGCGCAACCTGTCTGCCCGGCTGGGAAACCGGATCTGGCTCAAGCGCGAAGACCTGCAGCCGGTTTTCTCGTTCAAGCTGCGCGGCGCATACAACAAACTGGCGCTCATGTCTGACGCAGAGCTGGCCAATGGCGTCATTTGCAGCTCGGCAGGCAATCATGCTCAGGGGGTTGCCCTGGCCGCACAGCGTCGCGGCACCCATGCCGTCATCGTGATGCCGGTCACCACGCCTTCGATAAAGGTGGACGCGGTCCGGGCGCTGGACGCCGAGGTGATTCTGCACGGCGACACGTATGACGATGCCTATTCGCACGCGCGGGATCTCGAGGTGCAGCGCGGTCTCGTGTTCATCCATCCGTTCGACGATCCGGACGTCATCGCGGGTCAGGGCACGATTGGTGTCGAGATTCTGCAACAGGCGAAGGAACGCATCGATGCGATATTCGTCCCGATCGGCGGCGGCGGACTGATCGCCGGAATCGCCGCCTACGTCAAGTCGGTCCAGCCCGACATCCGGATTATCGGTGTCGAACCCGACGATTCGTCAGCAATGCGCGACTCGCTTGCAGCCGGAGAGCCCGTCATTCTGGACCATGTCGGAATATTCGCCGACGGTGTCGCGGTCCGGCGCGTGGGTGATGAGACCTTTCGTCTTTGCCGGCAGTACGTTGACGACATCATTACCGTCGACACTGACGAGGTGTGCGCGGCGATTCGCGACATATTCGAGGACACCCGCTCCATCGTCGAACCCGCCGGTGGCCTCAGTGTTGCGGGCGCCAAGAAGTACATTGCGAGCAATAAGATCGAGAACCAGAACTTCGTCACAATCAATTGCGGAGCCAACGTAAATTTCGATCGCTTGCGTCATATCGCCGAGCGCGCCGCGGTCGGCGAGCACACCGAGATGTTGCTGGCGGTCGAAATTCCTGAAGAACCGGGCAGCTTCAAGAGCTTCTGCGAGAAGCTGGGGCGCCGCGGCATAACCGAATTCAATTATCGTTACAGCGACAGCAGAAACGCACATATCTTCGTCGGCGTGCAGCTGAGACGGGGCCAGAAAGAGCAGCGGGAACTCGTTGCCGAGCTGCGCAGCTGCGGCTACACGGTCGAGGATCTGAGCGACAATGAGATGGCAAAACTGCACGTGCGGCACATGGTCGGTGGGCGCTCGCCCGGCGTTGCAAATGAGCGCCTGTTTCGTTTCGAGTTTCCCGAACGGCCCGGTGCCCTGCTCGATTTTCTGCATGCCATCGGTACCGACTGGAATATCAGCCTCTTCCACTACCGCAATCATGGCTCCGACTGGGGACGAATCCTCGCTGGAATCGATGTGCCCGAAGATGAGACCGATGAGCTCGAGGCGCATCTCGAGGAACTTGGCTACACGCATTGGGAGGAAAGCGACAATCCTGCGTACGCGATGTTTCTTTCCTGACCCCTAATCGCGAAACGACGAATCCGTGCGGTCCAGCTTTCGCAGCAGGCCCGGCCAGATCAACGCGCCACCGAGTCCGGTCGTGACCTGCTCGGCTTGCACCTGAATACCCTCGATGATTGCCTGCGGCACCCGGATCAGTTCGCCGCCCGACGACTGTGCCATGATCTGAATCTGGCAGGCTGTTTCGAATACGTACATCATCAGGAACGCATCAGTGATCGTCGTCCCGGTGGTCAACAGACCATCTGCCTGGGTGGAAACCTGATCGCAGACCGATTCATGCCGGGTCGTCTCTCTGCCTCCTCCTCTAATGGATGTATATTTGCACTTGCAGCTCAATTTTTTGGCACAGGCGAATTTATTTTATTCGCTTTTGCGTGCAACCCTTTTTTCAGCCGGGGCATCTTATGTCTGTGGCAATTATTCTTACGGGGGAGATCATGAAACATCAAGGATTTATTCTATTCCTGATGACTTTGCTCTTGAGCTGGACGGCTCAGGCCGAGGAACAGAAACAAATGCGGCTCAAGATCGAGGTCGACAAGAGTG
>CAMYMP010000689.1 GCA_947259435.1 uncultured Woeseiaceae bacterium | reverse complement strand
GCAGCTCTCCATCTCTTCCTGCTCGCGCACGGTCGAAGTGCCGGAGTTGTAAACGATGATCTTGCCGTCCTTGTCGGGACCCGACACCACCGAATGCGTGTGCGAGCCACGACAGGTTTGAACCGCACCGACCTGTACTGGCTGCGTCAGGTCGCTGATGTCAAATATTCGGAGGCCCCGGAACCGATCGGCGCTGACGTCTTCGCTGACACCGTCAAGCCCGCAGTCGAGCCGCCCGCGAGTCTCCTGCGCCGACATGAACAACAGATCACCAACGATGGAGACGTCACCCTGCCCGCCAGGGCAGACTATCGACGAAATGAGTTCCGGCATGCCATCGTCTTGCAGCCGATAGATGTTAAAGCCGTGATAACTGCCGGCGACGAGCACATCGCCTGAAAATGCCATATCGGTATTGGAGAAACTCAGCATCGGCGTGCGCCGCTTCTCGTCATCTTCGGGCACCTTGGGCTTTTCACGGCCTTCTTCATCGTCATCCTCAGGCGACTGCGGCACCTCGGCCGGGTTGTCCGGGTCGACGAAGCCCGGGGGTTTTGACAGCGAGGCCAGAAGTTCCAGGTTCATGAGCGCCTCGCCGGCGTCAGTTAGCCCGGCCTTGAGTCCCGCGCGCGGATCGTCGGACAAGGACACCAGCAACGCATTCATTCGTTCGATTTCGGCCATCTGGTCGTTGGTTATGTCGCTCGTAAACTCGAACAGAATCGGGTCATACGCCGAGCCGGGCTGTTCGAGCAATTCATCGACCATCTTCACCGCACCCTCATGGTGGGTGATCATCAACTTCAGGAACATCCGGTCGAAAGCCGTACCCTTTGACGCTGCGAGTTCTGCCATCTGTTCCGGCGTGGCCATGCCGGCCATCGTGTGAGAAGTGTGCATTGCGTCGTGATCGGTTGGATCCGGCGCGCGCTCGCCACGCTCGCGCAGCCACTGCTGCATGAATGCGATTTCGTCCCCCTGCGAGGCATCGATGCGCCCGGCCACGTCGATGAGCTCTGTTCGGTTCGTGCGGTCGGCGACCAACGTTGCCATCTCCATGGCCTGGTGATGATGCGGAATCATGTCCTGCATGAACTGTGCGTCATCCGGCGAATAGCTCGTATCGGCAATCTCGACCGCTTTTTCTGCAGTGAGCTCGCGCGAAGGTTCACCGGGAGCGCCGGGTTGAACTATGGGTGCCTGGGCCATGACGACAGTCGTCGTGCTGAGCAGAAAAACGCTCACGGAAGCGCGTTGTAGCAATTGAACCATTGAAGCGGGGGCCACGCGCATCTTATTTACTCCTGTTATGAGCGTCTTGGCGGTGGAGCAAGTCATGGGTTAACCAGGCTCTGCTCTGATCCCAGACAGAATCAGTCAGTCTACGCATCCAGACCTATCACGCAATAAGCGGCCAAGCTCCACCATCAACCCTCCTTGCCTGGCTGACAAGGCCGGTGTCGTCCGACAGGTGGTGCAGCAGGTAAATGGGTTGCTCGCGGGCCTCGGTCTCGTCGATGCCCTTGCGAAGATCGACGGCGATGCTGGGCATGATGCGGGCCGGCCTGTCGGCCCAGCAGCATTCGACCAGCCAGTGGACATGGCCGCAGATCAGCCCGACGATCTGTGGGTGACGCCGGACCACGTCGGCGAGCGCAACGGCCTCCTCGGGCCGGCGGTAGCCGCCGACATAATGGTCGTCGACATCGAACGGTGGATGATGGATGAATAGCAGGGTCGGCCGAATCGGTTGCTCGCTCAACACCTCGTCGAGCCAGGCCTGGCGCGGCGGGCAAAAGACGCCCTTGCGCTCGCCGGGGAAGGTCGAGTCGAGGGCGACGAGGCGCACAGCATAGTCCTCGATCACGTAATGGAGGAATTCGCCGGTCCTGGGCAGGTAGAGTTGGTCACCGAAAGAACTGCGTAGCGCGCTCGTATCATCACGATTACCGGGGACCAGGTAGAGCGGCGGTTCCAGCGGCGCCAGCAACTCGCGCAGGCGCGCGTATTCTTCCGGCTGGCCATGCTGCGTCGTATCGCCAGTGAAGATCACAGCATCGGGTCGTTGGCGGTTGACGTCCGCGATGCTGCGCCGCAGGCAGTCGGCCCGCCAGTCCGCTGCGGGATGATCCGACCCGTGGGACAGAATGTGGGTATCGCTAATCTGGGCAACTAGCACGCCCTAATCGACGATGTGATACACGGGGGCTTTTTCCATTGCCCACTCGCCGGATTCCCGGTCGTACCGGGACAAGGTGAAGCAGTGCCAGTCATTATCGTCGAGTTTCATATGGTCGCCGCGATAATAATACCCCGGCCATCGAGTTTCGGTGCGGAACATCGTGTGATGTGTCACGGACTCGGAAGCCAGAACCCGGTGCTGCAGTTCCCACGCTCGCTGCAACTGGTGCAGGTCCTCAGCCCCAATGTGATCGAGGTCTTCCTTGAGCATGCCGAGCAACTCCAGTCCGCGGGTAAGCAACGGTTCGTTGGTCATGTAGTGCGAGCTGATGCCACCGACATATTCATCCATGATTTTCTCGAGACGCTGCAGACCATGGATTGGCAACAGGTAGCTCGGCGAAACGGTTCCAGCGACAATCTCGTTGCGACCCACTTCGTAATTCTCCAGCGGCTGGAATACCACCTTTTTCAGATTCTGGTACTCGGCCTCACTAACCTGCGGCCGCTCCTTACCCAGGTCTTTCACATAGTTGACCGCCGCCTTCGCAGCAATCCGACCTTCTGCAAACGAGCCTGAAGAGAACTTGTGGGCGGTACCGCCAATGGTGTCACCGGCGCCGAAGAGACCGTCGACGGTCATCATTCGGTTGTAGCCCCACTGATACTCGGACGGGGCGTAGTCTTCCGGACCGCTGGCCCATGCGCCGGAGCACGTGGCATGGGATCCCATAACGTAGGGCTCCGAAGTCGTTAACTCGGGATTCGTATGCTTGGGATCGATGTTTTGCGATGCCCATACGACCGCCTGCCCGATTGTCATGCCCAGGAAGTTTTCCCAGCCGATGGTCTCTTTGTGCGGATCCTGAAACGCTTCCTTCGTTACCATGCGAATCGGGCCTCGGCCGGCCTTTATCTCTTCAAGGATGGCGTGATTGCGCAGACAGGTCGGTACCGGGTGCCGGTCAATGTAATCACCAACCAGTTCCTTGGTGTTCTCGTACCAATTGGACTCGTATTCATCACCGTAGGCATTTTCGGTGTAGGTTTTCAGATGCAGGAAGTAGGCACCGACCGGGCCGTAACCGTCCTTGAATCGGGTGAGAACGATGCGGTTCTCCATTTGTGTCATCTTGGCGCCGGCAAGTATCGGCAACGCATACGCGGAGGCGCTACTCCACGGCGCATACCAGGTACGTCCCATGCCCTCGCCAACCGCACGCGGTTTGTAAATATGTGACGCACCGCCGGCGGCCACGATAACGGCCGGCGCCCGGAAGACGTAGAAGTCACCCGTACGGACATTAAAACCAACAGCGCCGGCGACACGATTAGCTTTCGTCTTATCCATCAACAGGTGCGTCACCATGATGCGGTTGTAGACCTTGGTGGCGGCTTTGCGCGCGGCCTCGGCGACGATCGGCTTGTAGCTTTCACCGTGAATCATGATCTGCCACTTGCCTTCGCGCATGTATCGCCCGGTTTCCGGGTCTTTCATGATTGGCAGGCCCCATTCCTCGAACTTGTGCACCGAGGAGTCGACATGTCGGGCAATATCGTAGCCCAGGTCCTCGCGCACGAGGCCCATCAGGTCATTGCGGGCATAGCGGACATGGTCTTCGGGCTGGTTCTCATCCCACTGCATGCCCATGTAGCAGTTGATCGCGTATAAGCCCTGAGCAACGGCGCCGCTGCGCTCGATATTCGCCTTTTCTACGCAAACGATATTGAGATCACGACCCCAGTAACGGGCCTCGTAGGTAGCGCCACAGCCAGCCATTCCGCCGCCAATTACGAGTACGTCGGAATCGACATGCACCGTTTTTCTCCCTGACAGCAGGCCCATCACACGACTCCTTGTTTGAGTTTGTCCGGCGTTAGCGCAGGCAGCTTTTCGATGTTCAGCGCGTCTGGTTCATGCGCGAGCTCCTGGCTCTTGAAAGCATCCTCGCTCGGCGCGTCGTAATCAGACGGTGATTTGATGGATCCCCAAGGCGTCGTTCGGATCGGGGACTCGAAATTCTTTTCACGGCCGTCCCGGAATATGACCTTCCAGGAGATCGTGCCCTTTTTCTCCTCCCGGAGCACCCGGACGCTGTGGTTCAGCGGGGCGAAGTCGGCATAGCCGCGCACGTCGATCGCATCTTGCGGACACGCCTTCACGCAGGAGTAGCACTCCCAGCAAAAATTGGGCTCGATGTTAAAAGCACGGCGATAGGTCTTGTCGATGTGCATGATGTCGGACGGGCAGATATCGACGCAGTGTCCGCAGCCGTCACAACGAGTCATGTAGACAAATGTAGGCATGATGTTCGGTTCCCTGAGTTGATTAGTAGTGGCGGGGCTGTTCGACGGGGCTGCCAAACGTTTCAGGTTTGTCGGCAGGAGCCGGCAGATTGCTCCTCGAACCGTTCGCTGTCGACACGCGTTTCTCAAAGGCCGCCGCGGGTTTAAAGAACATGTGAGCGAATTTCGACCACGGAACGGATCCGAACAGCACAGTCGTGGCAACAACGTGAATTCCAAACATCACCATTGCCCACGAGTTGGCTGTCGACTGCAGGTACGCCCATAGCAAAGCAGATGTCGCACTTGCGAGAAGTGCGAGGACAAAAAGGTCAGCGCGCACAACTCGAAACGGCGAATTACCCTCGGCGGCGACGTCGACCCGAATAAAGAACCAGAACCAGTAACCGCCAAGGCAAACCATCAGCGCCCCGATAGTCCACAGTTGCGGCAGGATGGCGGGCGTCGGGGTCGCGGGTGTCGGGTACTTAAACACCATGATTGCAGTGGTGATGGCGAAAGCCACGAAGCCGTACATTGTCAGCAAGTGGGCGATCCTGCGACGCGGGTTGCAGAATTCGCCGGAAGCAGCGACATCCACGACGGCCGTTTTGATCGCTATCGACAGCATCTCTCCACCGCCGACTTTCTGCGTCGCACTGGCTTTGGCTTTGCGCATGTTTGCCCGGAAATATTTGGCGCTCTTCTTATGCAGCACGTCGTAAATCGTGCCGGCCGCGACCAGGACTATCATGACGATAATGTACGCCTGCATGACAGAGGGTGATATCGACGCCGAGAGCTCGGCGAAAGGATTGCTCGTGAACATTAAGTCTCCCCAATGTGGACCGCGGCCAACTTCAGAATATTCGATTTTTCTAATTTGTAAAACGTTCCAGGTGGTCGTGTCAATCAGAATGATTACTAACGGTCGGGACTATCGTAATAATTCCGTAGTACGGCAACCACCTCGGCACGGCTGAATTCGGGTGGAATCGACTCGCGGTTGGCGAACATCTCCCGCAGCCGCGTGCCGGAGATTGCCAGCCGGTCTTCCGCCGTGTGCGGACAGGTCTTGCCTGTCGCCATGCTCTCGCACTTATAGCAGAAGAAGGTGATGTCGATCTTCAGCGGCTCGGTCTTCATACTGCCCGCCGGCAGCGTGTCGAAGATATGCTGCGCGTCGTACGGCCCGTAGTAGTCGCCTACGCCGGCATGGTCTCGCCCGACGACCAGGTGCGAGCAGCCGAAGTTCTGACGTAACACGGCGTGCAGCAGGGCCTCGCGCGGACCCGCATAGCGCATCTCGATGGGATAGCCCGCCTGCACGACGGTGCCGTGCACGAAATAGTCCCGTACCAGCGTGTCGATCGCCTTGACCCGCACCTCGGCCGGAATGTCGCCCGGCTTTAGCGCGCCAAGTACCTGGTGGATCAGCAAGCCGTCGCAGATCTCGATAGCAATCTTGGCCAGATGCTCGTGGCTGCGGTGCATGGGGTTGCGCGTCTGAAAAGCCGCCACCTTTGACCAGCCCCTTTCCAGAAACAGCGCCCGCGTCTCCGCCGGGCGGCGGTAGAGCCCGGCATAGGTTGCCGGGAAATGGCCTTCCGACAACGTGTGGACCGGCCCGCCGAGATTGACCGGGCCCTGGCTCATGACCTTATTGACGCCGGGGTGTTCGTTATCGCTCGTGCGGAATACGTGCGAGCATTCAAGTTCGCGGTCGATGCCGTATCTCTCCTCAACCGTGAGGATGCCGAGCAACTCATCGCTCTGGCCGTCGACCAGCGCCACGTCCTCGCCGACGTCGATGCTGTCGCCGAGTTCCTGCGCGCAGGACAGCGTGATCGGGATGGGCCAGAAAAGCCCGTTGGCGAGAGTCATATGTTCCGAACAGCCGCGCCAGTCCGCCTCCCCCATGAAGCCGTCGAGCGGTGTGTAGGCGCCCATGCCGAGCATAAACAGGTCGGAGACCTCGCGGCTGGACAGCGGGACCTGCTTCAGGTGCCCGGCCCGCCGTGCCTCTTCTGCCCGCTCGGTTTCAGGCGACAGCAGTGGCTTCAGGGACTCCGCACCATGCGGGGGAACCAGATTCGACATGACAACATCCTCCTCATAACAGAATCGATGGCGTAATTGCGGCCTGCAGCTGACTACCTGATCAGCGCGACACCACCAATCACAAACGCGGCGAGAAAAATAGTCTGAATCACCATTACGCCAACCGGTGCCGGGCCGACATCGGCCAGTGCCTTCAGTGAGGTCTTGACCCCGAGAGCCGCGACGGCCGTGAGCAAGCACCAGCTCGAGACCGGTGTCAGCATCGCATCCACATCAGCGGAAACCCAGCCCAGACTGTTGACGATGACGAGCACGACGAAGGCCACGAGAAACCATGGCAGCAGGGGCACGCTGCCGGATTCCGGGGACAGGCGGTGTCGCATTATCAGCGAGATCGTAACTACAACCGGTACCAGGCACGCAACGCGAATGAGTTTCACGAGTGTGGAGATCTCACCGCTCTGATCCGAGATGATATAGCCGGCTCCGACCACCTGCGCGACATCATGAATCGTCGCCCCGAGAAAAATGCCTGCGGTTACGTTGTCATACTGGAGGTACGTGACGAATACCGGGTACAGGACCATCGCGACCGTGCTTAGCGCGGTAACGCCGGCAACGGTCAGAATTGTGTTGCGCTCATGATCCTTGTGCGACGGCAGCACCGACGCTATCGCAAGTGCCGCGGACGCGCCGCAGATTGCAACCGCGCCTGCCGAGAGGATGGAGTGGCCGCTTTTCAAGCCAAAGACACGCCCGATGAGTCCGCCAGACAGAATGGTCGCCACCACGCTCACCACGATCAGGGCAACCACAGGCCAGCCCAATTCCATCACGTCTCCTGTGGTAATGCGCAGACCAAGCAACGCGACCCCAATGCGGAGAATATTGCGGCTTGCAACACGAATGCCGCTCGCAAAACGCTCATCCTCCGTGAGAAAATTGAACGCCATCCCGAATAACAAGGCGTACAACATCGCAGGACCACCAAGCCGGTCACTGACGAATCTCACGGCAAGTGCAATGGTCGCACTCAGGAGCAGGCCGGGCACCGCGGCCCGCAGCGTATCAATCGTCCTGGTCATTCAGAATCACTCATGTGGGTGTCAGCGTGTTCCTGGCGAAGTAGTATTCACGTTGAAAAATCATGCCAGGGGCCTGGGCTTCGAAAGAAGCGCAGGTCCACGTCCAATTCGCTGCAAATTGAGCCAATAGATGGACTCTCGAATCGATCTATTACTG
>CAMYMP010000688.1 GCA_947259435.1 uncultured Woeseiaceae bacterium | reverse complement strand
GAGATCGCGTGCGCGTGTAAAACTGTTCACGAGGATCTCGTCGTCGGCCATGATGGCGCCTTTGTACGCCATGAAGTGTTTGAAGCTGTTGACGCCGTGGTCGCGTACCAGCGTGCCCATGTCTTCGTGGACTGATTCGTCCCACCACGTGATCGCGACGTGGAACGAGTAGTCGGCCACGGACTTTTCGGCCCATTCGCGCCACTGCTTATAAGCTTCCAGGATATTCTGCTGCGGGTTCGGGATGGCGAAGTCGATGATCATCGTCGTGCCGCCCGCGAGGCCGGCAGCCGTCCCGGTATAGAAGTCCTCGCTCGTGACCGTGCCCATGAAGGGCAGCTGCATGTGCGTGTGCGGATCGATGCCGCCGGGCATCACGTACTGTCCGCCGGCGTCGACAACCGTCGCACCTTTTGGCGCATCGAGTTCGTCCCCGACCGCCGCTATTACGCCATCCTGGCACAAGACATCGGCTCGCATGGAGCGATCCGCATTGACAACGGTGCCGCCTTTAATGAGTACAGTCATTGCTAACTCCTTAATCCTTTCTCGCAGCGAAGTAATAAATCAATCCGCCGAGTATTGAACCCGTGAACCAGCCGTAACTATAGAACCAGCTGAGCTCTCCGGTTGTGATCGCGATAAGCGTCAAGCTTACCGGTATTAAGAACGCGATGAAGCCGGCTTTGTTCCAGGCCGGATAGCCGGCATTGTCCGGCTTTGTTCCAGGCCGGATAGCCGGCATTGTCCTGATACAGCGCCAGCAGGTCGTAGGACTGACCTTTGATCAGGAAATAGTCGACCACCATGATGCCGGCAATAGGCCCGAGCAGACTCGAATACGCGATGAGCCAGTTGGAATAAAGGCTCTCCACGCTGACGTCCGTGTCCAGCCAGCCAAGTTTTTTCAGCAGCTCCCAACTCATGAGCAGAATGCCGATGATGCCGGTCAGAATGACGCCCTTGTTCTCATTGATGTACTTCGGCGCAACGTTCTGAAATACGTTGGTCGGCGACACGATGTTGGCTGCCGTATTGGTCGATATCGTCGCTAGGATGATCATGAGCATTGCCAGGACGACCCAGAACGGGCTGTCGATCTTGCCGATCAGGTTGATCGGGTCCGATATCGTCTCGCCCACGAGATTGAACGATGCGGCTGTCAGAACGACGCCGAGACCGGCAAACATCAGCATGGTCAGGGGCAAGCCGATAATCTGGCCAATGACCTGAGATCGCTGCGATCGCGCAAAGCGGCTGAAGTCCGGGATGTTGAGCGACAGCGTCGCCCAGAAGCCGACCATCGCCGTCAGCGCCGCCATGAAATAGCCGATAAACGATGCGCCTGCGGGACGGGTTGCCGGGACCGACAGCACTTCGCTGATAGAGACTCTGGGCATTGCCCAAACGATGAGTCCCAGGGCAACGATCAGCAATAACGGCGCGGCCAGCGCCTCGAGAAACTTGATGGACTCTGATCCGCGGATAACCACGGCGACGTTCGCAACCCAGAAAATAAAAAAGCCGATTACCTCGCCCGTGCCGCCGAGTGCGGCCCAGCTGTCTGAGAGTGCCGAGAACAACAGATGAATAGCGATGCCGCCGAACAGGGTCTGCACGCCGAACCAGCCGCAAGCGACTACGGCGCGAATCAGTGACGGCACGTTGGAGCCGATAATGCCGAACGACGCGCGCAGGACAACGGGACAAGGAATGCCATAGCGCGTTCCCGGGAACGCGTTGAGCGTGAGCGGGATCAGGACGACAACGTTGGCTATCAGAATGGTCCACAGAGCCTCGGAAACCGACAGCCCGAAATACGCCGTCAGAACGCCGCCGAGTGTGTAGGTCGGAACGCAGATGGCCATGCCGACCCAGAGCGACGCGACGTTCCAGCGCGACCAGGTTCTTTGTGCAGCCCGGGTCGGGGCAATGTCGTCGTTGTAGCGGGGACTATTCGCGATGTCCTCCGGGCCGTAAGTTTCAGGCCGGCGGTCACGGAAGAACTGCCACGTGTTGCGGACCTCACGAATCATGTCGAGATCGATCTCGTGCACGAGCAGCTCGTCGTCGCCGTAGCTGGCCTGCGCTTCGATCGTGCCGCGCGGGTTGACGATGTAGCTCGACCCGTAGAACTCGCCCATGCGTTCGCCCCATGGCGCTTCGGTGCCGACGCGATTGATGGCGCCGATAAAAACGCCGTTTGCCGCAGCCGATGCCGGTTGTTCGAGCTCCCACAGATATTTACTGAGGCCTGCCACCGTTGCCGAAGGATTGAGAATGTACTCGGCCCCGTTCAGTGCCAGCGCACGCCAGCCTTCGGGAAAGTGCCGGTCGTAGCAAATGTATACGCCGAGCTTCACGTACGCCGTATCGAAAACCGGCCAGCCCGAGTCGCCGGGCTTGAAGAAGAACTTCTCATAGAACCCCGGATCGACCTGCGGGATGTGCGTTTTGCGGTATTTGCCGAGGAATGAACCGTCGGCATCGATCACAGCCGCCGTGTTGTAGTAAACACCGGCCATCGCTTCTTCGTATATCGGCACGACGATGACCATGTTGTGCTTCTTTGCGTACTCGCGCATCAACGATGTCGTGTGCCCGTCCGGAATACTTTCGGCCGCCGCGTACCATTTCCTGTCCTGGCTTGGGCAAAAGTAGGGCTGCGTGAACACTTCCTGGAAGCACAGCACCTGCACACCCTGGCTGGCGGCGTCTTCGATATACGGGAGATGCGCCTCGATCATCCGGTCGCGGATGTCTTCGGGTTCCATCGTGCCGTCACCCTTAAGGCTCATCTGAATCAGGCCACACCTGAGCTTTGTCATAACAAACCTCTTTTTTTCAATATGTTACCGGGCTTTTGCTCCCCTACAGAGTACGCTTTTTTGCCGCCAAAAGCACCGCGCGGGAGTCGGGTTACTACAAAGTCATCTCGCCGATGTCCACGAGCCGTGCATGGGATTCGGCAGCACGTACCAGCCGTTGCCCCAACGACCTGAGAACTGCTCCACTGCCAGTCTGCGACTTTCTTTCGTTGCCGGTTCCGTGCAAGGCGCAGCAGCTTTCGGTCGCACGCAGGCGATAAAGTCACTTAGGTCATCGCCGAACAGCATGATGACCCGGTGCGTTTCTGCAACGTATTGTCTGCGAGTGAGTTTTTCTTTCGTCCATTCATCTCGCTCGTAAGCCAGCATGACGTGGTCAGCATCGGTCTCTATGCCGGCTTCGACAATGTCGACGATCGCGATTATCTGCTGCGGACACGGATCACCGCTGCCCATTATGGGCTCACACGGCCGATTCGTGACAAAAAACAGCTCGACGCCTGCGTCACGCGCAGCCGCCGCGAAATGCACAAAGCCGGGTACCGGCGACGCGGACGTGTCCATGCTCCATGCATCGCGTTTCCAGTTCTTGTAGGGACGTTCGTAAGTCAGCTGAAAATCGACGTTGCTCACAACGGTCTCGTCCATGTCGAAAATAATCGCGGGCCGCAGGCCTTCGGCATCTTCCTGCCCGGGCAGTGCGGTCCAGGACTGGTCTTCGATCAAATCTGTGAGCGCGAGTCCCGCCGCCTGATAGACTTGTCGTGACACGGCCTCGTATTCGGCCGCGTGCTTGACCCACAACAGACCCAGGTCCTGATCAGGCGCATGTGCGACAGGCGTCGTC
>CAMYMP010000687.1 GCA_947259435.1 uncultured Woeseiaceae bacterium | reverse complement strand
CCATGATTTCGAATCGCAGCGACAACCGTTCGCACGCCTGCGCGAACTCGCAGCAGAGCTTGCCAAAAACGGCATCCCAACCGATACACTGTCAATGGGCATGAGTGCCGATTACCGCGCCGCGATTTTTGAAGGCGCTACAATAGTGCGGGTGGGTACAGCAATCTTTGGTCCAAGAAGCGAGTCATGAGTACATACAAGGTAGGCTTCATCGGTGGCGGCAACATGGCCCGGGCACTCGTAGGCGGCCTGATCTCGAGTGGCTATCCCCCCGATAATCTCCTGATTGCCGATCCGGATGTTGCGCGGCGCACCATTCTGACGAATGAACTTCCGGGTATCACCGTCTCCGGAAGCAATGACGATGTTGCGTCGAGCGCCGATTGTCTCGTGCTCGCCGTCAAACCGCAGTTGATGCGCGAGGTTTGTCTTGGTCTCGCTGACGCCGTACAGGTCAAAAGGCCATTGATCATCTCGGTCGCGGCCGGTACACACAGTCGCGATATCGATGATTGGCTGGGCGCCGAGCTTGCGGTAGTCCGCGTCATGCCCAATCAACCAGCGCTGCTACTGCAAGGTGCATCAGGCCTGTACGCGAACGAGCTAACGACGAGCGAGCAGCGCGATAGGGCCACCGAGATCATATCGGCCGTCGGCAGCGTCGTGCATGTGCCGGACGAAGACAGCATTGACGCGGTTACCGCAATATCGGGAACAGGGCCCGCCTATTTTTATTTACTGATCGACATGTTGATTCAGTCAGCCGAAGACTTCGGCCTTGATACTCAGGCTGCACACAAGCTGGTCATGGATACCGCCAAGGGTTCTGCGGCGCTTGCCGCCGTTAGTGGAGAAACCATGGACTCGATGATCGCGCATGTTCGATCACCTGGCGGTACCACTGCCGCAGCCTTTGAGATATTCGACGAGGAAAAGGTCCGTGAAATCTTCGTCAGAGCGTTTACGGCTGCAAGGGACAGGGCCGTCGAACTAGCCGAGAGCTCTAACTAATGAGGCCCGCACTCGTATTCATTATCACCACGATAGCGCAGCTTTATCTGCTGGTTATGTTGCTACGCTTATGGCTGCCCTGGTTGCGCGCGGATTTTCGCAACCCGATCGCACAAGGGATACTGCGGCTCACCTCGCCGCTCGTGATTCCGGTCAGGCGCGTCATTCCGCCGATAGGCCGTCTCGACACAGCGACTGTCATCGTCGCGTTCGCGCTTCAATACCTTGCTATTCTTGTCATTCTCACTATCAACGGCGTGTCAGCAGGAATCCTGCCAATTGCTCTGACCTCGCTGATCGAACTGGTGCTGCTGTCGCTGCGCCTTTTCACGTTTGCGATCTTCATTCACATTATTCTGAGCTGGGTTGCGCCGGGCACCTACAATCCGGCAACCGCTTTCATCGCCATGCTCGTTGAACCGGTTTTGCGCCCATTCCGTAACCTGATTCCATCGATCGGCGGTCTGGATATCTCTCCGATTTTCGCGATCATCGGGCTACAGGCTATCGCTATTTTCACCGCCACATTGCGGCCGTTGCTGATCTGAGCAATAGGTCTGACTGCGCCGCCGGCCGGGTTGGCAACGATTTGATCCCCTAAGCCAGAGTTCAGCCGCGCGCAAGTCGCAACCAGCGCCTTGTCATTGAAGGCCCTGAGACCGCGCCATCATGGCTGGCTATCGCAGCGTGAGCACCAAATAGTTTATAGTGGCTGCTGCGGGATTGGGGGCAAGTATCATGATAAGCAGAAAAATATTGATTGCTTTGTCTTTGCTCGGACTCGTATCCGCGTGCGGCGGAGCGGGCGAGTCGGCGGATGTGCCGGAGGCGGAGCCCGCCGGGGCGACGAGCGCAGATATCGGCGAACATGTGGTGCATTTCAGTGCCCAGTCCACCGATCAGTTGCCGCCAGAGGTAGCACGCGCATACAACATCGTACGCAGCAAGAATCGCGCGATGCTGAATGTTTCGGTGCTCCGCGAAGCCGACAATAGCGCAGTTACTGCCAAGGTAACGGTGAAAACCGTTAATCTGACCGGCCAACTCAAGAATGTCACGATGCGGCAGATCAACGAGCAGGAGGCAATCTATTACATCGGTGAGGTTGCAGTGGCGAATCGCGAAACCCTGATATTCGATATCAGCGTCACGCCCGAAGGGGTCGAAAGGGCCTCGGATGTACGCTTCAAGCGGGAATTCTTCACCGACTAGATCATTCCCGGCTAAATCTGCCTAAAAACACCGGAAAAAAGCCGCTCCGGCGCTTACTTGACCGCCTGACATATGCTATCGTCGCGCTGCTTTTGACGCGGGCTTTGCCCGTTTTTTTTGGGCGCGGACTCTGTCCGCCTTTTGTTTTTTAGGAGTCAGTCTTTCATGGCAACGAACACCAAGAAGCCACCCACCAAATCAGAAATTTACGCAAAGATCGTTGAGGACACGGGATTGACCCGAAAGGATGTCGCGGCAGTCTTCGAGTCACTGAACGGCCAGATCAAGAAGAGCCTCGGCGGTCGTGGCGGACCGGGCATCTTCACCATTCCGGGCCTGCTCAAGCTACGAGTCGTCAAGAAGCCGGCAAAGAAAGCGCGTAAGGGAGTCAATCCATTTACAGGCGAAGAGATGATGTTCAAAGCCAAGCCCGCCTCCAAGGGCGTGAAGGCCCTCGCACTCAAAGGCCTGAAAGACATGGTCTGATTCGGCACTACAAACCGAACGCAAAAGCCGGGGCTCGCCCCGGCTTTTTTTATCGATTTTCGTCGACGAACTCCATAGCCGCGTGACGCACGTCGTTCAATCTGCCGTGAAAAAAGTGTTCGGCGCCGGACAAGACGATCAATTCGGGCCCAGGATCGAGACTGTTGACCCAGGCAATCGTCTCTTCGACATCGACCAGTTCATCCTGATCGCCCTGTATGACGAGCCACGGGCAGCGCGGTTGGCCATCGAGCTTGCCGGCGAAGCGATAAATAGCGGGCGCGACAGTTATCAAGCCGCTCACGTCAGTGGCCACCGCTGCACGCACGGCAATTGCGGCACCGAATGAAAATCCGCCAAGCCATATCGGGCTGTCAGGATTACGCTCGCGCAGCCAGCTTATTGCGGCGATCGCGTCGTCGAGTTCACCAACACCTTCATCGTATTGGCCATCGCTGTCTTCGGTGCCCCGAAAATTGAAGCGCAGCGTGATGAAACCGGAGCGCACGAATGAACGCGCAAGCGTGTGCGCAACTTTATTGTGCATCGTACCGCCGTGCTGCGGATGCGGGTGAAAAACAACGGCGGCGCCCGTCGCTACGCCGTCGTCCGGGCTGTCGAGAATCGCCTGCAAGCGGCCAACGGGGCCCTCCAGCCATAACTTCTGAGATTGCGTTACCCGGTTCACAGTTCGCAAGATTTATGTTGGCTTAAGTAGATGTTATTGCTGTAAAATTTCAGCATGAATGAGCGCATCGACCTTGAAGCGCCTTATTGTGCATCCAATTGCCGCCCGTTACCCGTGCTTTTGACCCGGGACGAATCGGGCAGTAGGTGCCGTGGGCTGCCGATGCATAGGGTCATCGACGAATTCGACCGACTTCGGCTGGCCACTTAGGAAACCGCCCACATGCCGGAAATCACCGCCCTACACATCGCAGCACTGGTCATCGCATTGCTTGTCGGCATCGTGCTCGGATGGGTCGTGCGCGGCGGCAGATCCACTAGCGAAAAATCGGCCATCAACACCGGCTGGCAGGAGCAGTTGCAGGCGCAGCGTAGCGAACACGAGCGCCTGCTTTTGCAGAACAAGAGCCTGATGGAGCTGAACAGCCAGTATCAGGCGTCCAGCAAGGACGCGAAGATGCGCGCCAGCGAATTGTCGGATGCGCTCAAAGAGACATTCGAGCGGCGCGATGAGCTGCAGCGACAGCTCAAGGATATTCGCAACAGTCTCGCGGACGCTCTCAGCCAACGCGATCAACTGCAAAAAGAACTGCAGAGCCAGGCCTCGAAAAAGGACAGCGCGGCTACCGCATTACAGGAAAAGAACGCCAGGATCGAGAAGCTCAATCAGGAGCTCGAGAACTGGCAGGGGCGCTTACCGCCCCTCATCGAGCGGTTCCGGCAACGCAATGCAGAAGCTGAAGAGCTCGAATCCAAGCTCGCCGCAGCGGAGGAGCGCATTGCTGCGCTTGACGGCATGATGGGGTCTGAACACACGCGCGTGGAACCGGTCGACCGGGACGCGCTGGCAGACGGCATGGACGCGTCGAACGACCCGCTTGACGAGTCGGACGAGGAAGATCATGCAGTGCCCGAAGCTGCGGGCGTTGCCGCGACCAACATTGGCATTGCCGGCGACAATCTCAAGCTGATCAAGGGCGTCGGGCCCGCGATCGAAAAGACGCTGAATGAAATGGGCATTTTTCGGTTCAATCAGATCGCGGAGATGAGCGAGTACGATATCGACCGCGTCGCCCGCCGGCTAAAGGGCTTTCATAGCCGCATCTACCGCGAAGACTGGATCGGTCAGGCAAGGGACCTGCAGGACCAAAAGGCCAGCGGTCAAGAATAAACGTGCACCGGCGCAGGTTTCAGGGTCCAGTCGTGTATGTCCTGCTCGCATGCGGGGTGCTGCTTTCAACCACCATCGATCATGGCATCGCCGATCAGCGCATGACGTCGGTTCCGATTTCCTCCCTCGATGATCCGGTTTTCCGGGTCGAGTCGCGCCGCGGGCGCTTGCTGCTGGGCGGAACGACTTCGTCCGCCATGCATGAATCGGGTCTGCTGCGGCTGGCTACGAATCACTTCAACGCGATCGAGACCCGAACGGACTTCAGGCCCGGGGTCATTTTGTCGGACGATTGGGAATCAACCAGCAGCCGACTCTTGTATGCGCTGGCGGCGACGCGATCAGCTCAGGCCGTCATGCGGGATGACAGAATCGAAATTCGCGGCGTCACTGCGGACGCGGGGACGTTCGCCGACCGAATGGAATTTCTACGGCAAGGCTTGCTCGCCGATACCTCAATTGTTGCCGACGTTGTGACCGTCGAGTCGAGAGCGTCTCACGACGCCATGTGCGAACGTGCTTTCGCACAACTGTTCCTCGAGCCTGTGTCTTTCAAACAATCAAGCACCGAAATTCGCACGGGGTCGTACGGTACGCTCGACCGTATCGTTGAGTTCGCGCACGACTGCCGGCAATCGATGATTGCCGTGACGGGACACACCGACGCATCGGGTGATGAAACCTGGAATCGGCGCCTGAGTCTGGCTCGCGCGCAAGCCGTAGCCGATCACATCGCAGATCGCGGCATCGATCGCCGACGGCTGCTTGTGATCGGCCGGGGATCGGCGGAACCTGTTGCTGATAACGGCACCGTGTACGGGCGTGGCCTTAACCGCCGCATCGAATTTTCGCTTCGGTAGAGCTGGTTTCAGTCGTTAGGACCCTCCAGCCCGAATAACTCGACCTCGAATATGAGCGTGGCGTCCGGCGGGATTACGTTTCCGGCGCCGCGACTTCCATAGCCCATATCAGGAGACAAAGTGAGCACACGCTTCTCGCCGATCAGCATGCCCGCGACGCCCTGATCCCAACCTTTGATGACCTGTCCTGCTCCGAGCTTGAAGTGAAACTTCTCGCCTCGGTCAACCGAGCTATCGAACTTGTCGCCGCGCTTGTCTGCGGCCTGATCATCATATAGCCACCCAGTGTAGTGAACCTCGACGAAGTCACCGGCCTCGGCGACGCGACCGTAGCCATTCTTTATGATTGTTGCGCTAAGTCCCGGCGCGATGTCGAGGGCCTCGCCTTCAACGGCGCTCTGTTCGGTCATTGCCTGCTCCTCTGGAGCCGCAAACGGCTCCTCTGTTTCCGCTTCGTCATTCGGTCCTGTGCAGGCGCTGATGCCCGCCCCGAGAACGATCAACGCGAATAGGGGGCTGATTTTCATGGTGTGTCGCCTTTTCAATAATAGGTAAGAGAACTTATTCGGAGCTTTCAAAATCCAGCGAGGCCGAGTTAATGCAGTAGCGAAGTCCCGTCGGCTGAGGTCCGTCTTCGAATACGTGGCCGAGATGCGCACCACAGGCACTGCAAACGACTTCTTCGCGAACCATGCCGTGACTGGTGTCCGCAACCCTGCGCACCGCGTCGCCGGCCAGCGGCAGCCAGAAGCTCGGCCAACCCGATCCAGAATCGTACTTGTTGGTCGAGGAAAACAGTTGCGCATCACAACACACACACCGATACGTACCATCCTGCTTATGATCGACGTACTTTCCCGTAAAGGCCCGTTCCGTGCCTTTTTGCTGCGTGATTGCGTACTGTTCGTCGGTGAGCTTCTGCTTCAGCTCATTGTCTGACATTTTCGAGTTAGCCATAGCCGGTCGCATCGGGTTTAGGTTTAGGGAATGCATCGTTTTAGCCCGAGCTCGCATCCGAATCAAGCTCCAGCAACAAGGAATTCATCCGCTTGACGTATTCGGCCGGATTGTCGAGCTGCGAGCCCTCGGCCAGCAGCGCATGGTCGAGGACGATATTCGCCAGCGCGTCGAAACGGCTGTTATCTGACTCACCCGAAAGGCGCTGCACGAGCGGGTGCTCGATGTTGATTTCCAGTATCGGCTTCGAGTCGGGCAAGGTCTGGCCGCTCGCCTCGAGCATGCGCCGCAACTGCGGGTTCAGTTCGCTCTGCCCGGCAACCACACAAGCCGGCGATGAGACGAGGCGTTTACTGATGTGCACCGCCTCGACGCGGTCTTTGAGCACCTTCTTGACCTTTTTGAGTAGCGGCTTTTGCTCATCATCCATTACCTCCTGCGTGAGCTGGCCGTCGCCATCAAGCAGATCCAGGCCTTCGCGCGCCACGTCAACAAACGATTTGCCCCCGTACTCGGTCAGTCCGTTCACCAGCCACGGGTCGATCCGATCGGTCAGCAACAGCACCTCGATGCCCTTTGCGGCAAGGCCTTCGATGTGCGGGCTGGCCGCAGCCGTCGCATGATTTTCGGCAAGGATGAAATAAATTTTATCCTGATCCTTGCCGGCACGGCCAACGTATTCGTCAAGTGACTGGTCCTGACTGCTGGAATCGCTGTGGGTTGTCGCGAAACGCAGCAGTTTCGCCAGCTTTTCCGTATTCGCGTGGTCCTCGACGATACCCTCTTTGAGCACCTGGCCGAACTGGGTCCAGAACCTGCTGTAGTCTTCCGGCCGACCAGCGGCCATTTTACCCAGCATGTCGAGCACCCGGCGCGTCAACGCGCCGCGCATCGCGGTTAGTTCGGGGTTCTGCTGCAGCAGCTCTCGTGAAACATTGAGTGGCAGATCTGAAGAATCGATGACGCCTTTGACAAAGCGCAAGTAGAGCGGCAAAAACTGCTCGGCATCGTCCATGATAAAGACTCGTTGCACATACAGCTTGAGCCCGCGCGGCGCTTCGCGATTCCAGAGATCAAAGGGTGCATTCTCCGGGATATACAGGAGACTCGTGTATTCCCGCTTTCCTTCGACCCTGTTGTGGCTCCATACCATGGGATCCGCAAAGTCGTGTGAAAGATGTTTGTAAAGCTCTTTGTACTCATCATCCGTGATCTCCGAGCGCGAGCGGGTCCACAAAGCCGTTGCCGCGTTGACGATCTTCGTCTCTTGCTCTGCATCGGCTGTCGTGGCAAGTGTGACAGGGAAGGCAATATGGTCGGAATACTTGCGAATCAGGGCTTCGATTCGCAGCGGTTCTGCAAATTCGGTCTCGGTCTCCTTGAGATGCAGCGTCACTGCCGTACCACGCTCGCTGCGCTCGATGTTTTCAACCGTGAACTCGCCAGCGCCATCTGACTCCCAGCGTACGCCGTCATCGACCGTCAGACCGGCGCGGCGCGATTCCACTACGACTTTGTCAGCGACGATGAAGGCAGAGTAAAAGCCCACACCGAATTGGCCAATCAGCTGCG
>CAMYMP010000686.1 GCA_947259435.1 uncultured Woeseiaceae bacterium | reverse complement strand
TTGACGGGCTTGTCGTAACCGACGAAGCTGTGCGTCGCGGCCTGTCGTGTCCGGACAAACTCATCGTATTGCTGCTGGGCTACGGCCATCGCTGCATCCAGCCCGCGGAGGTTTTCGTCGAAGCGTGTCAGTCGCTCGTGATACTCGGTCTCGAGAGTCCAGGTCAGCGTGCCTTTTAGCCGCTTGATTCTCTGCGTCGTCGAAGTTGCGAACGCGGAATCCGAACCCTTAAGCTGCGCTTCCATCGCTTCGAGCCTCGCGAGTACAGCCTGTTCCTCCCGGGTTGCAAGAAATTCCGGCCGCGGCGTGGTCAGCAGGTCGTCCCGGCGGCGTACGAGCATCTTGTGTTGTTCGATGCGCAGCCGCAGGCGTGAATCGAGCTCGCGAAACTCGGTATCGACATCGGGCAGCAGCGGTTCGTAGTGCGTCCCGCGGATGGCGACCATTTCGTCAAAGGAATCGAAGCTGGACTCCCAGGTCTCCAGCTTCTGCCGCAAATCGGCAAGATCGAGGTAATTCTGCAGCCCGGTCTGGAAATCATGCGACGCCAGCAATTCCATTAAGTAATAGGTTTCGGGTGCCTGGGAGAAAGAGCGCAGCCGGATGACCCAATCTTTGTCCTTGCGAATCTCTTCGCGAATCAGGGCCTCAAGAAACTTCCCTTCCCGAATGCTTTCGATAGAGGCGGAGAGCTTGTCAACCTCGGCTGTGAATGAGTCGAGGGCGCGGCCGTAGGCGATCGCAGCACGGCCATGGACATCGAGTTTCCCGTACGCATACGGCAATGCGAGCATCGCCTCCTGCGTAGCTGGATCCGTGACCTCACGCTTCGCGAGGATGTCCCAGGGCACTACGGCTCTGTCGAATCTGTCGATAGACAGATTGGCCCAACCCGAGCTCAACAATGCCTGGTTGGCGAAGGGCCCGTCGAGACGCACGCGGTTCAGAGGTGGGATTGCTCGTTCGTGCTCGCCGGACTCCAGCAAAATTGTGCCAAGGACCAGGTTGGCTTTGTCGCGGATCGCCAGCTCGGCCGGATCGTCGGTAGTGATTTGTCCGGCGCGATCGAGCTGCTCCAGGGCTTGCTGCCGCTGGCCGTCTTGCAAATAGGCTATGCCGAGATTATAGGCGGCGAATCCAGCAAAACTGTCGGAGTTTTTCAGGTCCTCGAGCGTCGCTATGGAATCTTCCGGCCGTCCCTGCGCAAGGTAAACATTGGCGCGCAGGAACTCGATGTCGTCACGAATCGACTCCGGAATCTTGCCGTCGATACGATCGAGCGCGCGAAGTGCATCCTCAAGTTGGTTTTTCTGAAAATGAATTCGGGCCAGGCGATAGGCGGCATCGTTGCGAATCCGCTCGTCGACAGCCCCCTCCAGCACGGCCTTGATGGCGCGTCCTGCCCGATGATGCATGCGGTACCGCAACTCGAAATCGCCGAGAGAAAATTCGGCGTCGTCGATATGAAAATAGAGTGTGTCGAGTTCGGGCTCGTCGATGTTGCCGTGCTGCTTAACTTCGCTGTCCGTGAGGCTTAACTTCGCTGTCGAGCCGCTCGAGCGCTACGAAAAACTGCCCCTGGTGCGCGAAATCGAGCGCCTCGCCGAAGTACAGATCATACAGCTCTTCACTGCGAGACGGACTCGTTGCCAGACAGGCAAGCAGCAGGAGCCCGATCCCTGAGAACGGTGCTCGACGCATGGTTTACCAGTCCCCGACCTGGATTCCGCTCTGTCCTGATCCTGGCCCTGCCAGTGTTATGCCGAGTGATTTGGGCTTGACGCCCTTATTAAACGAAAAACTGTTGGACTGGTTGAAGTCCTTGCCGTTATCAAGTTTGCCGAGCATCGTTACGCGAAGTTCATGATCGCCCGTCACGATGTTGCCGGTATAAACCTTCTGTACACCGCCCTTCCGCAGTGCCTCCAATTCCTGGAAGCTGTAGATGTGGTGCGTCGCCATTTCGCCGTTGATCTCGATCTGGACCGCATCGAGCCGAAACGACTCGTTCTCGGCCATCGACACGAACAGCGCGACCTGGGTATTGGAGGGATACAGCAGCCGCTCTTCGAGGTTGCCGAGCTCGGACGCGATATCCAGGACGTCCGACTTGATCTCCTGGACCTGCCCGTCCAGGCTGCGCATCTCGTCTCCCGAGATATCCTGGGCACCGGCCGGGTTCATCGAACACCACGACAAGAGCAACAGCGATGCAATGACGTTGCGTATCGACATTTCCATTGTCCTTTTCCGCTTTACATATTCCATATGCTCATGCCCGTAACAGTTATAGCGACCGGACATCGCAGCTAATCGCTAGTGTTGGCGAATCAGACCGGCATATCTGTGAACTGCGCCTCAAATCGGCGCCGGCTTGATCCCGTTAGCGGTAAAACAGGCAGCAGGTGGTTCGACAGAGTGTGATGCCAGTCACGGCTCCGGGCTGAAATGCGCAGCATAGTCATCGGCTACCGCCATGATTGATGAACTCAAACTGGTCCTCGAGGGCGTCATCGAGTCGATCTACGGCTTCCTGGTGCTGCCGGGAAACGTGATGCTCTCGGCGCTGACCTTGCATTTGCCGAGCCTCGCGCGCGGCCTCGGTATCGAGGGCGAAGCCGGAACTCAATCCCAGCTGCTGATCACCTCCCTGGTGCTCTGGATTCTCTTTGGCGTCATATGCTGGCTCATCGTGCGGCTTTGTAAAGATTTCGCACGTTTAGCAGGCGCTGTATTTTTAACGCTCGTGCATCGCGCCTCGCAGGAGCTGGGTAACCTGAAGA
>CAMYMP010000685.1 GCA_947259435.1 uncultured Woeseiaceae bacterium | reverse complement strand
GGCGTTCGCTGGGGCCAGAGTGAAAGAATGTTGGCAGTGGTCATTCCGGCAGAGGGCGAACTCAAATACATCAGTCCCGGTTTTGAAGAGGCGAGACTGCGGGAATTGATGACGATCGGCACCGATGTGCGGGTCTGGCAGGAACATGAAAGCCCCTACAAACGCGTTGCGGAAATACTCGATGACTTTGGCGCCGGCGGCGGTACGGTAGCGATGGAGGAACGAGTGCGGTTCTTTCTATACGACGGCATTCGCAAGGAAAGGCCGCAAGCGCAATATGTCAGTGCCGACGCAATCACTATCCCTTGTCGTCTTTACAAATCGCCTGACGAAATTCGGCTGATGCAAAAGGCCTCGGATATTACGATTGAATGCTACAAGGTCTGTATCCCGCAGCTTGAGGTCGGTATGACGCCGCAGGATTTTATCGACCTGACTGCGCAGGCAATGACCCGCCTCGGGGCGCGGGGGGGTAGGTTGTGGTGTTCATTTGCCGAAGCCACCGCCTTCCCACATGGAAGCAGCGAACCGCAATACCTCAAAGAGGGCGATATGGTGCTCATGGACGGAGGCTGCGGCGTGCACGGCTATCGTGCGGACATAAGTCGAACCACGGTATTCGGCGAGCCGACCGCGAGGCAGACTGAGATCTGGAATCTGGAACGCGCTGCCCAACAGGCAGGGTTCGATGCTGCGCAGCTCGGCCAGCCTTGTGAGAACGTCGATAAGGCGGCACGCCAGGTGCTTCTTGACGCAGGCTTCGGGCCCGGCTACGAGGTGCCCGGCCTGCCTCATCGAACGGGTCATGGAATCGGCATGGACGGTCACGAATGGGGCAACATGGTGCTCGGTAATACTGTCCCGCTCGATGTTGGGATGTGCTTCAGCGTCGAGCCGATGATCGCGATATATGGCGAATTCGGTGTGCGGCTCGAAGATTGTGCACATATAACCGCAGACGGTCCCGCATGGTTCAGTCAGCCCAGCGTTGCGATCGATAAGCCCGTCTGAACAGGAGAATGTCACGTTGAGATTACCCAGGGCTGTTCTCAGTCTGCTGGCGGTTGCCGTAGTGGGCCCGGCGATGGCGCAAATTCACCTGGTGTCGGATACCGTGCGCCGCGCCGCGCTGGCGGAAGAGGCACGAATCGAGCGAATGGTAATGGTACCGATGCGGGATGGTGTCCGGCTGGCTTCGAGAATTTACATTCCGAAGAATGCATCGGGGCCGGTGCCGACAATCTTCTGGCGAACGCCATATAACTACAGCGAATTAAACGAGGATAATCCACAGCGACCAAGCGCGTACCTGAAATTTGCACTGGATGCCATCCGCAACGGCTATGCGTTCGTGATTCAGAATGAACGCGGCAAATTCTTTTCTGAAGGTGAGTGGGAAATTCTGGGATTCCCGAGGACGGATGGCTACGATGCGCTCACGTGGATCGCCGAGCAAAACTGGTCGGACAGAAAGGTTGCCACGTTGGGCTGTTCGTCGACAGCCGAATGGCAGCCGTCGCTCGCGGCAATGAATCATCCTGCACATGCTGCGGCTGTACCCATGGCGTACGGCGCCGGGATTGGGCGAGTAGGGAAGTTTTTCGAGCAAGGTAACTTCTATCGTGGCGGCGCGATTCAACAATCCATGACGACCTGGATGTTTACCGAGCAAAATACGCAACAATTCGAATTGCCCGATACACTGATCTTGCTGCGGGCGCGCCGGAACCGGACTGGAGTGAGGCAATTTGGCATTTGCCGATGTCCGAGATGTATGAGAAATACGGCGGGCCCAAAGGCGCATACAACGAAATGGCGCTGCGCGGGCCCGACGATCCAGCCTGGTATAACGGTGCGCTCTACAATGACCACGAAGATTATGGTGTGCCGACTCTATGGGTAAGTTCCTGGTATGACCTGTCAACCGCGCCGAATCTGGAAATAGTCGAGCACATCAGGAAAAACGCGGCTGAACAGCGGGTGCGGGAAAGTCAGTACGTTATTGTGGCGCCTACCCGGCACTGCGCGATGTACCGACTGGAGGACCCACTCATCGTCGGTGAGAGAAACATGGGAGATGTCGATTTCCAGTTCGACGAAACGCTCTGGCGATTTCTGGATGCCTATGTGAAGGGTGACGACAATGGATTTGCAGAAGACGAGCCGAAAGTGCGCTACTTTGCGATGGGCGTCAACGAATGGCGCCAAGGCCAGGACTGGCCGCCCGAAGGGCGCGAAGTTGCCTGGTACCTGAGTAGTGAACACGGCGCCAATTCGCTTAACGGTGACGGGCAATTGACGACAAAACTTCCGTCGGGTACCGGCGGATCTGATCTGATCGTCTACGATCCGGAAAATCCTGTACCATCGCTCGGTGGCAATCTCTGGGGTTCATCAGCCGGAT
>CAMYMP010000684.1:1016-2761 GCA_947259435.1 uncultured Woeseiaceae bacterium | reverse complement strand
CGCCGCATGTAGGGCCTGCAATGCCGCGATTCGCACCAGTGGATCCGAGTCGGCCACGGCATCTTCAAGCGCCGCAATCGCGTCGTCGTCGAATGGCACCTCCAGCAGGGATATCAGCGTCGCGCGCGCGATGGGGGGAAACGACAGATCCCGGGCAGCTGACGGATTGGCCATGCCGGCCCGAGCTGACGCAATTGCTGCCCCGTAGTGATTCCGGTCCGACGCCGTGTCCGGGAGCCGGAAGCTATGGTCTCGCCTGGCATCGACTCCCATGTAGATCTCGTCCTGCATGTGGCAATACACGCAGTCATTGTTGGGCGCGTGTTCGATCGTCGCAAATTTCGTCGACAAATGACATTGCGCACAAATATCGTTCGGGTCCGGTCCCGTGTGCAGGTCGCCGGAGTGCGGATTGTGGCAATCCGAGCAAGTGACGCCAGCGCGATACATCTTGCTCTGTACGAACGACCCGTAGACGTACACTTCGTCGAGAATGCGGCCATCGGCGTGATACAGGCCTTCCTCGAGGAGCGCCAGTCTGTGCGTGTCGAGCAGCGGTTTGCCATACTCGTAAGTCTTCGTGATGACGCTGCGCCGCGAATGACACCGTCCGCAGCTTTCCGGCTGTTGCAATCCGGTAATCGGATCGCTGCGTTCCACAATACCCGTCTCGGCATTCATGACCCACGCAGCGCCTCCGCGATCGTCGAGGTTGATCGGCAACCCGTACGCGGCGTCGAATGCGGTGCCCGTCTGATCGATGTGCACGGATCCCGGGCCATGACAGGCCTCGCATCCGACAGAGATTTCGGACCAGGTGGTATCGAACCTGTCTGATGTCATCTCGTATCCCACCTGCAGGTCGGTCGAGTGGCACTCCGCACACATGTAGTTCCAGTTGAAGTAACGACCGGTCCAATGAAGGACATCGTCATGCCGGATCTCCTCGTCCGGGTAAAGGTGATACCAGCGCTGCCCGCCTTCATCCGTTGGCCGGGTATCCCACGCGAACGGCAGCACTTGCTTGCGCCCGTCGGGGAAATCGGTCAGGTATTGCTGCAGCGGTTCTACGCCGAAAGTGTGGCTGACCTCGAAGTCCTCGAGATCGCCGGACGTGTTTTCGGTGCGCATGATGTGACGATTACCATCGCGAAACATGAGACTGGTAACGCCGAAGTATTCAACGCTTGCGTCGGCAAAATCTCCGAGTACGGTTTGCTCATTCGCGACCTGCATCGCCAGCTGATGATGTGAGCCGAGCCAATCAGCATGCTGTTGTGCGTGACATTCCGCACACGCGTCATTGCCAGAGAATTCTGGCGTGGCCACTGTCTGAACGGGGGTCGGAGTAGATTCCGGCGGGTCGGAGCAACCTGTCACGCTAGCGGCGAGAATGATGTAGAGCAATAGTCGATACATCGGGCCATCATAACGACGCTGGCAGCGCACAGCCACGGCCGTTTTGATCAGACCGTCCATGTGACAGTGCCTTGACGCAGCAGTAGTGGACTCATTGCCACAAGCGCGAGACGTAGCAGGTATTAAGCGCGAGTACGAAAAGGATTTGCCCGATCTCAACGCCAACGCTAAAAGATAACGACGCGGTCGGGAGCTGCGTCTGCGGCAGGCCGATGTCACGAAGCACCGCTGTGACGACCAATCGCCCCGACGTGCCCGTAATAAACAAAAAGCATCTTCTTCTGTATAAGGAGCACATTTTGTTAAAAAGAGGTACTTTTCATGCA
>CAMYMP010000684.1:0-963 GCA_947259435.1 uncultured Woeseiaceae bacterium | reverse complement strand
GGATCCTGCCGAAAATAGGCAATCAGGATTAAGAAATTCAACCTGCTGTGTAAACCCCGCTAGGCGCCGAATACCTTGCGGTAAAGTGCGCGGCTGACCATGCGCAGTTTCGTGCGCGTGTCCAGGCGATCAAGGTTGGTCTTCACGCTGCCTTTCGTGAAGCGCGTCGGTTTCGAATAATCAATACGTACGTCCACGATCACCGGACGGTCTTCCGCGGCAGCGTGCAGTGCGGCGTCTACGCCTGCCTCAATAGCGGCATTATCGCCTATACCGACGTACGCGCAGCCGGTCGCCTTCGCAAAAGCCTCGAGGTCCAGCGCGCCGATGGTCGTACAGGTGCGCCGCTGATACGGAATCTGCTGCGCTTGTGCGATTTGCGCCAGTTCGCCGTCGCTGAACACGAACCAAGTCACGCCGAGACGGTTGGAGCTCGCCGTGACCGATTCCAGGCCGGTCATCAGGAATGCGCCGTCGCCTACGATGCCGACGACCTGTTCGTTCGGTTTCGCGAGCTTCGCGGCGATCGTCGCAGGGACACAATAGCCCATGCAGTTAAAGTCGGTCGGTGAAAAGAATCGGCCCCCACGGCGGATCGGCAGCAGTTCCGCCGTCAGAAACGTGTGGTTACCGTCGTCGGCAATTACGATCGCGTTGTCGTCGAGCCGCTCGCGTAATGCGTCGAACAGCAGGCATGGATTGACGCGATCGCCACTGTCGTGAGCGCGCCATTCGTCGCGATAGTTCTTTTTGTCGGCAGCTATTTTGCTCGCGAGCGGACCGTGGTCGTGCGCTTCGCCACGTGCGCAGTTCGTGTCTGCAAGGGCTGGCAACACGTCCCGGGAGTCCGCGGCGATCGCGACGCTCGCCGGGTAGTTGGCACCGAGCGCATCCGGGTTGATGTCGATATGCACGAGTCGATCGGGGGGCACCGCGCCGTAACTGCCCGTGCAGATCTCGGCA